>CAYPYY010000091.1:0-1481 GCA_964414995.1 uncultured Gemmatimonas sp. | reverse complement strand
ATCGGCATCTTCGACGGCGACAGCGCGCAGTTCCCGCTGCTCGACGGCGCGCGCAGCTCGGCGCTGCGGCTGCTCAGCAGCAACCTCATCCCGCTCCCGCGCTCCGACAGCCTACCCTCGAACCTGTCGCTGGAGACCGACGCCGTGCTCGACATCGGGCCGCACACGCTGAGGCTGCTTGGCTCGCTGACCACCAGCGGCGGCTACGTGCGGATGACCGACCCCGCCGGCGTACTCGCAATCAGCGGCAGCGCCACCTTCAACGGCCACGACTTCGCCGGCACCGAGATCACGGCGGGCCGACTCGAGATCGGTGGCAACTTCGTCGGTGGCGGCTGCTGCTTCAGTGCCTTCGTCGCGACGGGAACGCATCGCACGGTCTTCAACGGCACGTCGCCGCAGACCATCGGGCTCACCTTCCCGGGCAGCACGAATACGCGGTTCCACCGCCTCGAACTCGACAATCCCGCGGGCATCGTGCTCAGTACCGACCTCTTCTCGCACGACTCGATCATCGTGCGCGCCGGTACGACCGTCTCCGAGTCCGGCACGCGCACGCTCTGGGCCGGCGGTGTGCTGACCACCGAACCCTCATCGCAGATCACGGTGTCCACCGTCTCCGTCTACGCCGGCGCCGGCGCAGCGCTGCCCGACATCAACGGCACCTGGACATCGCAGCTGCGGCTGACCAGCGGCGGCACGCTGACCCCGAGCGAGCCGCTCAGCGTCCCCGGCAACCTGTTGCTGGAGTCGAGCACCGTGCTCCTGCTCGGCACGCAGTCGGTGAGCGTCGGCGGGAGCTTCACGACCGCCGGCACCAGTCTCCTGCGGATGAACGATTCCCTGGCAACGCTCACCGTCGCCGGCACCGCGACCTTCAACGGCGCGGAGTACCAGACGACGGACCTGACAGCGGGCACGCTGTCCATCGGCGGCGACTTCAGTGCCGGGGGGTCGGCGTTCCGCAGTTTCGTGGCGACCGGCACGCACCTGACTCGATTCACCGGTGCCGGCGCACAGTCCATCAACTTCGTCTTCCCCGGCGCGACGAACTCGCGGTTCCTGAATCTCCAGAACCTGAACACCAGCGCGGCCGGCCTGAGCTTCACCAGCCCCGCGACGGTGATGGGCTTCCTCGCCCAACAAGGCCGGATGACGGTCCCCTCGCCGCACGGCGTGGCGGTGTCTGGTCAACTCTCGCTGGGCTCCGGCTCGATCACCGACGTGCTCGGCACGCTGACATTCGGTTCCTGCCTCAACCTCGGCGCGCTCTCGTTCACCGGGTTCAGCTGCCCGTAACGCGAGGGTTCGCCTGACAGGGATTCCGGAGAATCTCCGCTGAACCCTGCAGGCCGTCCGTGCGAGCGTGTGCGTATGACCACGCCACGCACATTCGGCCAGCAGTTGGGCCGCCGCTCCTGGGCCGAGCCCTGGAAGATCAAGATGGTCGAGCCGCTCTTTATGACGGACCGACCGCACCG
>CAYPYY010000090.1:0-10594 GCA_964414995.1 uncultured Gemmatimonas sp. | reverse complement strand
GTCTACTACAACGCCTCGCGCAAGCTCATCCTCAAGGGCGTGGACGGCATTGTGTTCGTCGCCGACTCGCAGGTCGAGCGTATGGAAGCGAACCTCGAGGCGATGCAGAACCTGTACGACAATATGGCCGAGTACGGCTACGACCTCACGAAGATGCCGTTCGTGATTCAGTACAATAAGCGCGACCTGCCGAACGCCGCGCCGCTCGAGGAACTGCAGGGCACGCTGAATCCCGGCTGGGAAGTCACCGATCCGGCGAAGATGAAGGTGACGCCGGATCAGTTCCGGCCCGGCGAGAACGTCGTCGAGCAGAATGCCGACGGGGTGTGGGTCGAGCGCGCGCACTTCTTCGAGGCCGTGGCGGTCACGGGCGATGGCGTGTTCGACACGCTGAAGGCGGTGTCCAAGCTCGTGCTCAAGACGCTCGCGTAAGCGGGCGTCGCGATCCCCCCGGCGCGGTGAACCTCCCGAACACGATTTCCGCGGCGCGCATCGTCGCGGCGCCGATCCTCGCCACGATGGCGTTCGTGCCCCACGTGGGCGTCCGCGCGCTGGCGTTCGTGCTCTATCTGATCACGGCGATCTCGGACCACATCGACGGCAAGATCGCGCGCAGTCGCGGGCTCGTCACCGACCTTGGCAAGGTGCTGGATCCGCTCGCCGACAAGCTGCTGCTCGTCGCCACGTTCGTGCCGATGTTTCTGCTGCAGGCGCCGCCGGGTGATCCGCTGCTGGCCCTGCTGCCCGCCGTGGACGAACGCTCGGAATATCCGTTCATCAGTTGGGGCGTGAGAGGCGGCTACTTCCCGTGGTGGGTGCTGGTGCCAATCGTCGGCCGCGAGGCCTTTATGACCTGGTTCCGCGGCTTCGCGCAGCGCCGCGGCGTCGTCATCGCCGCGCAGTCGCTGGGCAAGTTCAAGGCGGGCTTCCAGTACACGTGGATGGGGGCCTCGTTCTTCTGGTTCGGGCTCTCGCTGTTCCTCACGCAGGGCGAGCGCTGGAGCCACGCCGGCTGGATGGTCCTCGCGCGCACCATCGGAGGCATCGGCATCCTCACGATGTACGTGGCGCTGGCGCTGACGCTGCTGTCGCTTGGGGATTATCTCCTGCGGCACGGCAAGGTCTTCTTCGTGCGCCGCTAGGCGCGCGTTCCGGGCGACTGCGATGAACGTCGAGCTCGTCAGCATCGGCAACGAGCTGCTGCTCGGGTACACGATCGACACCAACGCCGCGTTCTTCGCGCGCGAGGCCGCGGCGCTCGGCATCCGCGTCGTGCGGCGCGCGACGGTCGGTGATGGCGCCGACGAGATTGCGGCCGCCGTGCGTGAGGGGCTCGAGCGCACGGGCGCGGTAATTACGAGCGGCGGACTCGGGCCGACCGCGGATGACCTCACCAAGCAGAGCATCGCGGCGATCTTTGGCCGCGGAATGTTCTTGGATGAATCCATCGTGGAAAGCCTGAAGGCGCGGTGGAAGGCCCGCGGTTGGCCGGGCGAGCTCCCGAAGGCGAACCGGAATCAGGCGCTCATCCCCGAGGGCGCGACGATCATCCGCAACGACCACGGCTCGGCGCCGGGCATCTGGCTCGAGGACGAGCACGGCCGCTGGGTGGCGATGCTGCCAGGCGTGCCGCGTGAGTTCCGCGGAATGGCGCGGGAGCAACTGCTGCCCACGCTCACGGCACGTCGTGGGGCAGAGGCCGGACTCGTGGTGCGCTCGCGGACGCTGCGGCTCACCGGCGTGGCCGAGTCGGCGTTGGCCGACGCGCTGGGCGACCTCGCCAAGGACCCGCTCGGCGTGCAGCTCGCGTACCTGCCTTCGTGGCCGGGCGTGGACCTGCGGCTCACCGTGTACGACGCGCCGGCGGCGGATGCGGCGGCGCTCCTCGACCGCGCCGAGGCGGCCCTGCGCGAGCGCGTGGGGCGCTGGGTGTACGGCACCGATGACGCCGATCTCGCGGCCATCGTGCTCGAGCTGCTGCGCACGCGCGGCTTCCGCATCGCCGTGGCGGAGTCGTGCACCGGCGGGATGCTCGGAATGCGGCTCACGGCGATTCCTGGGTCGAGTGACGTGGTGGACGGCGGCACGATTGCCTACGCCAATCACGTGAAGGTGCGAGAGCTGGGTGTCCGCGAGGAGACCCTGCGCGCGCACGGTGCCGTCAGCGAAGAGACGGCGCGCGAGATGGCCGCCGGCGTGCGGGCGCGCTTTGGCGTGGACGTGGGCGTCAGCATCACGGGTGTTGCAGGTCCGGGTGGCGGGACGGCGGAGAAGCCCGTGGGCACGTTCTGTGTCGCCGTGGACGTTCGCGGGACCCTGCGATCGGTGCGCACCAGCGGCGTGGGCGATCGGCACGAGGTGCGGCAGCGCAGTGCACAGGCGGCGCTCAACCTCGTGCGTCGTGCCCTGACTGAGTAGCGCCGCCGAAACGCGCGAGCGAGTGTGCCGTAGGGACGGAAGCGACCGTCCGTCCCTGCAGAACGGGCAGGATTTCCGTGGTATGGACGTTGCCCCACTGTGCCGGCAACGGCGAACTTTCCCATATGACCGACCCGAACAGCCCCGACCTGACCACCGACGACGTGCCCACCGCTGCCGAGCGTGAGGACTCGATGACCGACCCGCGCGCCGCGATGGCCGACGCCACGGGCGGTGCCGATCCGCTGGCCGGCGGGGACCCATCGGCCGACGTAGCGTCCGATGCGGCCGGCGATGCACTCGTTGCCGTGCAGCGCGAGCTCGCGGACCAGAAGGACAAGTATCTCCGTCTCTACGCCGAGTTTGAGAACTTCCGGCGGCGCGCGGTGCGCGACCGGCAGGACGCCGAGAAGATGGGAATGGGCGCGGTGATGAAGGGCCTTCTCGAGACGCTCGACGACCTCGGTCGCGTCGCGCATATGACGCCCGAGGGCACCGAGACGCAGAAGGTGCTCGAGGGCATTGAGCTCGTGGAGAAGAAGCTGCTCAAGTCGCTGGCGGGACACGGCCTCGAGGTCGTGAACCCGGTGAACGCCACGTTCGACCCCGCCGTGCACGAGGCGATCACGACGACGCCCGCGCTGAGCGCGGAGGACGACAACGTGGTGGCCACGGTCTATCAGGTCGGCTACGTCCTCAACGGCACCCTGTTGCGCCCGGCTCGCGTCGTGGTGCGGCAGTGGAACGGGTGATGGCGCAGAAGGACTACTACGCCGTCATTGGCGTCTCGGCATCCGCGACCGCCGACGAGATCAAGAAGCAGTATCGCCGGCTCGCCAAGCAGTACCACCCGGACACGAATCCAGGGGATGCCGCAGCGGCGGAGCGCTTCAAGGAGATCTCCGAGGCGTACCAAGTGCTTGGGGATGCCGAGAAGCGCAAGCAGTACGACGAGATGCGACGCCTTGGCGCGTTCGACCCGTTCACGCGCGGCCCGCGCGGTGGCGCGCGTCCAGGCGGGACGGGGCCGCGCGCGGGCGGACCGGCCGGCGCACAGCCGCGGATGGAGGACTTCGACATCGGGGGCCTCGGCGGGCTCGGTGACCTCTTTGGCTCGATCTTCGGCGGTCGCCAGCAGCGCTCGAGCGCTCCGGAGAAGGGCCAGAGCGTCGAGACCACGCTCGAGGTGCCGTTTCGCGTGGCCGCGTTCGGCGGCAAGGTGCCGATTACGCTCGAAGTGAACGAGGAGTGCGCGACCTGCGGTGGCAGCGGGGCCGCGAAGGGCGCCAAGCTGCAGGCCTGCGCTGAGTGCGGGGGACGCGGCGAGATTCAGTTCGGACAAGGCGGGTTCGCGGTGAACCGGCCCTGCCCGATGTGCCTGGGCAAGGGCGCCGTTCCGACGGAGAAGTGCGGTGGCTGCGGCGGTGCGGGCTCCACGCGCTCACAGAAGAAGCTACTCATCACGGTGCCGAGCGGAACGGAGAGCGGTGGGAAGATCCGGCTCAAGGGGCAGGGCGGCCGTGGAATGCGCGGCGGCCCGAATGGCGACATCGTCATCACGTTCCAGGTCACCGAGGACCCTGATTACGATCGGGACGGACTCGACCTGATCGTGCGCGTGCCGGTCAACATCGCGCAGGCGACGCTGGGTTCCAAGATCAGCGTGCAGACAATCGACGAGAAGAAGCTGACAATCACGCTGCCGCCGGGCACGCCGAGCGGCAAGCGGTTCCGCGTGCGCGGGCAGGGGATCGCGAAGGAGGAGCAGCGCGGCGACCTGCTGGTCGAGGTGCGGATCGTGGTGCCGGAATCGCTGACGAAGGAGCAACAGGACCTAATGCGGAAGTTCGCGACGTCGGCGGGGCTGGAGCACTAGGACGGACGACAGGCTCGGAGGGCGGATGGCGCGTCGCTGGACGGTCGTGTGTGGACTCGGCGTCATCGTCGCCATCGGGTGCCGAGGGGACGAACCCGTGGGTTCGCTGGCGCTGGTGACGCGGGACAGCGCCGGTATCACGATGATCGAGAATGGCGCCGCGCCTCGTGACGGCGAGTTTTTCGCGCCCTTCGCCCTCGACAGCGTCGCCGACTGGCGGGTGGGCGAGGAAGAAGGTGAAGCGGCCGAAGACCCGCGACTGCTCGACGGCGTGCGCGATGCCCACGTGCTGCACGACGGATCGATTGTGATCGCGAATGGCAGCACGTCGCAACTGCGACGCTTCGACGCAGGTGGCGCCTTCGTGGCGCAGACCGGGCGGCGCGGGCAGGGCCCCGGAGAGTTCGAGGCGTTCTCGATCGGCGACATCTTCGGCGACGGGGATACCGTGCTGGTTGCCGACGCGATGCTGATGCGTACGCACGTCTACGACCGCGAGCTGCAGTTTCTCGAGACGCGACGGTTCACGCTGACCGAGGCGGTCACGCGACCGTATCTGCGCGGCGTGTTCGCTGATGGAGATTGGTTGGTGCTTGGTGCCGCCGACGGCGGACGGCTCGGCGGTGCTCCCGGCACGGTGATCGCGAGCGACTTCGCGCTCTATCGCTACGACCGGCGCGGCGCGCCGGTGGCGACATTGACCCGCTTCCCCGGTCGCCCGCGCTACGTGAATGAGGCGCGCGGCATCACGCACTTTCCGTACGTACCGCTGACCAGCGAGGCGATCTTTGCAGCGGTCGGCGACGAGCTGGCGGTGCTGCGCGGACCTCGAGCGGAGCTCGAGTTCATCGATCGCTCTGGGCGGCTGGCGCGCGTGGTGCGGTGGGACCGCGCGCCGCGCCCCGCCCCCGAGCTCTGGCCGGAGTACCGGCGCCGCGAGGTCGCGGGCCTCGCGCGGGCCAGTGAGCGCGACCGCGTGTTGTATGGCGCATTCTACGAGCGCGCCCTACCGCTGCCGGAGTACGCGCCCTTGTACACGGCGATGAAGGTGGATGACGCACGCCGAGTCTGGCTGATGCGATTCCGAATGCCGTACGACTCCACGGATCGGGTGTGGGATGTGGTGGATTCCGACGGTCGGTTGCTCGGCGCCGTGCACACGCCGGCGAGCCTCACGGTATTCCGTGTGCGCCGGGACGCTGTGCTTGGGCTCGAGCGCGATTCGCTCGGGGTCGAACGCGTGGTGCGCTTCCCGATTCACGCGCGGCAGTAGGACGCATCGGCCACGGGGGGCCGGCACGTGCTAACATCCTTCGTGGGGGAGCGTCCACCGGACACAGCCTCAGCCGGCCCACGGCCGCTGGCGCCCGCACGCCTTCGGTGCTCACTTCAGGTGCACCACCTCTTCCGATTCTTCGCAGCGAGGCCCAAATGCACGACGACGACGTCCCCGAGGGCACCCTCCTTTCTCGCCGCGAGATTCTCGCCCTGATCGCCGCCTTGGGTGCGGGCGCCCTGACCAATCGACTCGGTGCCCAGCGCAGCAGCGCAGGCTTCCGCGGCGGGCCTGGCGACAGCGGAGCGCTCGCCGCGCTGCAGCGCCCGGTGCCGAGCTGTGTAGTGCGCCCGGCCCAGACCGAAGGCCCATACTTCGTGAACAACACGTTGAATCGGCGTGATATTCGCGCAGAGCCGTCCACGGGCGAGCTGATGAAAGGCACGCCGCTCGAGCTGGAGATGCGCGTGACGCAGATCGGCGCCAATGGCTGCGTGCCGTTGCCGGGCGCGACCGTGGAGGTCTGGCAGTGCGACGCCGAAGGCGTCTACTCAGGCGTGCAGGACATCATCAACGGGGACTTCGACACGCGCGGCAAGAGCTTCCTGCGCGGTCATCAGGTCACCGACGCGTCGGGCGTGGTGCGCTTCACGACGATCTACCCCGGGTTCTATCCGGGACGCGCCGTCCACATTCACTTCTCGATTGCGGCGCGGGCGTCGGCGGGCCGAACGATGAAGTTCACCTCGCAGCTGTATTTTGACGACGCGGTCACCGGCGAAGTGCTCAAGGCGCGCCCGTACGCGCCCAAGGGACTCGCCCAGTGGATGAAGAACGAGCGCGACGGAATCTTCTCGCGCTCAGGTGGCCGCGAGCTGATGCTCGCCACCCGCCGCAGCGACGCCGGCTACAGCGGGCTCTTCGAAATCGGGATGCAGATGGGCTGAGGGCGCTCAGCCCTCGAGCGCCGCGTCCAGGGCCATTGGCACGCTCAGGGCGCGCGACACTATGCACTTCACCTTCGTGGTCTCGGCAAGTTCAGTGAACTGCGCCGCCGAGAGCCCGGGGACTTTCGCGCGCGTGGTCAACTTCACACCCGTGATGGTCATCGCCCCGTCCACGCGATCCATCTGGACCTCGGCCTTGGTCTCGACGTAGTCCGCGGCGAAGCCCGCTTGGGAGATGCCGAGGTTCAGTGCCATCGAGTAGCAGCCGGCGTGCGCGGCGCCGAGGAGCTCCTCGGGGTTCGTGCCGGGGGCAGCTTCGAAGCGCGTGCCAAAGGAGTACTTGCCCTCGAAGGCGCCGCTACCGAGGCGGATACTGCCGTTACCGCTCTTGAGCTCGCCGCTCCAGCGGGCCTGCGCTGACCTGGTAATCACGTGACACTCCTCGGTGACGGGTGGAGATGGCGCTGCTCGCGACCAACCGCCCGTCACCGAGGGGAGTTCCCCGACCGGACCGACGCGCTAGGCCGCAGAGCCGATGGGAAATCTCAGGCCTGCGATCACGCCGTCAACCGTGCCATCGAGATCGCGGACGGCGTCGGGCTCCGCGATTTCCACGCGCGCCCCGTCGGCGAGGGCGCGGCGCACGAGCGCCTCGACCTCGACCGGATGCTCGCGCCAGGCGCGATCGCTGAAGATCAGCTCGGCGATGGCACCGCGTTCGGCTGCCTTCTGCGCGCCCGCGAATCCAACGGCCACGCGGCCACCTTCGAATGCCGCCTCACGCCACTGCTCGATCCGTTCGTGCTGCCGGCGTGCGCGGAGCGCGTGCAGGGCCGTCCGCAGCGCTTCCCGATCGCGAGCGGGGTCGTCCATTCGCAGGTGCTCGGCCAGCACCGCGCGGCGAGCGAGCGCGTCGGGCAGCGCGTCGAGCAGGCGCGCCGCCGAGTCTGGCGCGCCGCCGATGACGAGCGGCAGGTGGCGGGTCGCGAACGCCCCGATGCGCTTCAGCACCTGCGTGAACAGCCGGTCGGTCGCTTCGCGCCGCTGGCGTTGCGCCTCGTCGGCGCCGGGGCGTCCGCGGGTGCCGGCGTGGAATCCCGCGCGCGCCGCCGCCCCCATAAACGGACCAACCTCGTCCACGGTGTCGGCGTCGAGCTCAGACAGCCGGGCGAGGTCGCCCTCGCTCAGCACGCTCAGCCGCGCGTGCGTGCGGTCAATCTGCACGATGAGCGCAGACTCGGGATCGGCGACGCGCAGGAACGGCACGATTTCCGCGCCGATGCCCCAGTGCACTTCGGTCTCGACGCCTGGCGGGAGCTGCAGGGACAGCGTGCCGCCGCCGGCGGCGGCGAAGAAGGCCCAGCTCTGGCCGCGGGGCATCGTCCCCTGGGTTGGGAGCTGATCGAACAGGACGCCGACGCAGTGGCCGAACGCGGCCTGTTCTTCCGATGGTGCCGTGGCCAGCGCGTCGCGCACGCGGTTCAAGTGCTGCCGCAGCACCACGACCCACGATTGCCGTTCGGTGGGATCCGGCGGAGAGGCGGCGATATAGGCGCTCAGCGTGAGCTCGCCGGCGTGGTCGCGCGTGAACCGGAGCAGGTCGTTCCACGAGGACATTGTCCCTCCAGGGAAAGTCACTGGGCGAAATGTCCGCGGCGGTCCGCGCGGCATCCATAAGGGCGCGCCTGAACGCGCGTCAGGGAAGGCGTGTCAGGGAACGGGGGAAACCGCGGTGCGGCATTTCACCGCGGCGGAGCTGCTGTGGCTACGCCGCCTGCACCGGCAGCGCGCGGCGGCTCGCGGCGATCAGCCCACCGCCGAGCACGGCGCCCGCGGCATCGTAAAGCACCACGGACTGGCCTGGTGCGATGGCATACGCCGGCTCCTGGAGCGCGATCTCGAACCGATCGGCCGCCACCGCGATGACGACGCCCGGCACCGGTGTGGCGCGATGCCGGATGCGTACGAACACGGGCGTGTCGAGCGCGGGCGGCGCGTCCACGAGCCAGTTGGCGTGCTCCGCGCTCAAGCCGCGGCCGAGCAATGCCTCGCGCGGCCCCACGACGACGGCGCGTTCCGACGGCCGCAGCGCGACCACGAACAACGGGTCGCCCGCGCCGCCCGGCAGGCGCCGCCGCTGCCCGATGGTGTAGCGCGCAAAGCCGTCGTGCTCGCCGATGACGCGCCCGTCGAGCGTGACGATCGGTCCGCGCGCGAGCGCGGGGGCGTCGGCGGGCAATTCACGCTCGAGCACCTTCACGTAATCGCCGTCCGGCACGAAGCAGATCTCGTGGCTCTCGGGCTTCTCAGCCGTGAGCAGGCCGAGCTCGCGCGCGACCTGCCGCGTCTCGGGCTTGGTCAGGTGCCCCACGGGCAGGATGATGCGCCGCAATACCGCGCGCTCGATGCCCCAGAGGAAGTACGTCTGATCCTTGTTGTCATCCACGCCGCGGAGCAGGCGGCCGTCCGCGACGCGCGCGTAGTGGCCCGTCGCGATCAAGGGCGCGTCGATGGCATCGGCCTTCTCGAGCAGGTCGCGGAACTTGGTGAACGTGTTGCACCGCACGCAGGGAATGGGTGTGCGGCCCGCCGCATACTGGGCGACAAAGTCATCCACGACGTCGCGACCGAACGCGTCCTGCAGGTTGAGGACATAGTGCGGAATGCCCAGCGACTCGCAGACGCGTCGGGCGTCGTTGACGGAGTCGAGCGAGCAGCACGGGCGGTCGGGCAGGTCGCCGCCGTCCTTGAACAGCTTCATCGTGACCCCGACCACGTCGAAGCCCTGCCGCACGAGGAGCGCGGCCGCGACGGAGGAGTCGACGCCGCCGGACATCGCAGCGAGGACGCGGGTCTTCTTCACGCGACCCCGCTCAACCCTCGCGCCTTCGCGATGAGCGCCGGGAACAGCTCCGCCACGCGGTCCACGTCGGCATCCGTGCTCAGCGAGCCGAACGACATTCGGATGGCCGCGGCGGCGACGTCGCCGCGCACGCCCATTGCGGCAAGCACGTGGGACGGCGTCACGCTTCCGCTCTGACACGCGGAGCCGCTCGAGCAGGCGACACCCTGCAGATCAAGCGCCATCAGCATCGACTCGCTGTCCGTGCCGGGCACGGACACGTTCAAGATGTGCGGCGCGCGCGTGGCACCGCGTCCGTGCACCACCGCATCGGGGATGCGTTCGAGGAGTCGCGCCTCCAACCGGTCGCGCATCGCGGCCAGCGACGCCCAGTGCGCATCTCGCTCGGCGACGGCCAGCTCCATCGCGCGGGCGAGTCCGACCGCCGCGGCGACGTTCTCGGTGCCCGGGCGCCGTCCGCGATCCTGCGAGCCGCCGAAGAACAGCGGCTCGAGCGGCGCGCCACGCCGGATGTAGAAGCACCCGATCCCCTTCGGTGCGCCCAGCTTGTGGCCGCTGACGGAGACGAAATCGAAGGGCACCGTGCGGGCATCCACTTCGACCTTGCCAAAGGCCTGCACGGCGTCGGAGTGGAACAGCGCGCCAGCGGCCTTGGCCTGTGCCGCGAGCTCCGCGATCGGCTGGATGACGCCGGTCTCGTTGTTGATCCACATCACCGAGACGAGGGCCGTCTCGCCGTGCGTGATCTTGGCTCGCGCGTCGTCGAGATCCACGACGCCCGCTGCACTCACCTTCAGGAGGCGCTCCTCCGCGCCTTCCTTCGACGCCTGGTGCACGGCCTGCAAGACTGCCTTGTGCTCGATCGGGGTGGACACGATGGCGCGCTTGCCCTGCGCCTTGAGGATGCGCCATCCGCCGAGCACTGCGAGGTTGTCGGCTTCGGTGCCCCCGGAGGTGAAGCAGACCTCGTCCGGGGCGGCACCGAGGCAGCGGGCCACGCGTTCGCGCGCCTCGTCGAGCGCGGCGCGGGCCTCGCGCCCCCACCGGTGCGTGGACGACGGATTGCCGAACCGCGGGCCGAAGAACGGCGCCATCGCCTCCATTACCTCCGGGCGGACCGGCGTGGTGGCGGCGTGGTCGAGGTAAATGGGGGAGGGGGGCATAGCACGGAAATATATGAACACCGATCTAGTCCGGCAGGACGGGGGCGGGCC
>CAYPYY010000089.1:8587-11112 GCA_964414995.1 uncultured Gemmatimonas sp. | reverse complement strand
CGCCCTCGACCTGCTCGTTGGCGAGCACGGTCTTGCAGGACGGGCACCAGTTCACCGCCGCGGCCTTCTTGTACGCGAGCCCCTGCTTGTACAACTGCAGGAAGACCCACTGCGTCCACTTGTAGTACGCAGGATCGGTCGTATCCACGGAACGCGACCAGTCCACCATCAGGCCCGCGCGATCGAGCTGCCGCCGGAAGTTGCGGATGTTGCTCGGGATCAGCTCCATCGGATGCCGACCGACCTTCAGCGCAAAGTTCTCCGAGTGGATTCCGAACGCGTCGTAGCCGAGCGGCTCGAAGACCGTGTGGCCTTGCAACCGCTGGAAGCGCGCATAGATATCACAGCCGGTGAAGGCGAAGAGGTTCCCGACGTGCAAACCCTCTGCCGAGGGATACGGGAACATCATCAGCGCATAGAAGGGCCGCTCGCCCTGCGCGAGGTCGGCGCGGTGCGTACCGCGTTCGGCCCAGCGCTGGCGCCATCGCGACTCGATTGCTGCCGGGTCGTAGGCGATCGGCTCGGAATTCGGGACTGTCATCGTTTATGGATGGGAATCTGACCAATTTAGCCCCCCCCGAAGGCCCCTCCAACTCGCCAGCGGCCGAACCGCGCGTGAAAACGCACGTCATCGACCGCATTTCGAATTGGGGCGCGCTGGGCGGCACCTTGCTCGCCGTCGGACTCCTCGCCGCCGGCGGTAGCACGATTGCCGGCATCGCCGCCCAAGGCCGGCTCGTGTGGTTCATCGCCCTGCTCGTCGCCACGGCGATCGCCGGGGCGGCACTGGTCTTTCGTTTCCTCATCTCGCCGATGGTCGGCCACGAGCTCCAGGGACTCGCCGAGGTCGCCGAGCACATCGCCGCGGGTGACCTCACCCACCGCCCCAAGGCCGCCGACGCCGGCGGCCAGCTCGGCCGCCTCGGCCGCGGGATGGTCGAGATGTCGCGCACGCTGCAGGAACTCGCCACGCTGATCCGTGGCAACGCCGAGATCACCGGCCAGCGCGCCGCCGAGATCACGGCCAGCACCGAGCATATGGCGCAGGCCGCCTCCGGCATTGCGGGCACCGCGAGCAACTTGAGCGCCGACGCCGTGACGATGGCCGATACGATCCAACTGCTCTCCACCGACGCGACCCGGCTGTCCTCGCTCGCCGCCGGGCTCTCGCACGGCGCCTCGGACGGCATCGCGCGTAACCAGCGCCTGAAAGGTCTCGCCACCGAAAGCGCCGAGATCCTCGACGAAAGCGCACGCCGCCTCGACGAGCTCGCGGTTGGCGTGCAGGAAGGCGCACGCGCCACGGAAGCCCTCGCCACGGCATCGGACGAAATCCGCACGTTCGTGGCGCTCGTGCAGAAGATCGCGCGGCAATCCAAGCTGCTGGCCCTGAACGCGGCAATGGAAGCCGCCCGCGCCGGCGAGCACGGCGAGGGATTCACGGTCGTGGCCAACGAAGTCCGCCGCCTGGCGCAAACCACCAGCGAGGCCGCCGAGAAGGTGGACCTCTTGATGAAGGAATTGATCGCCCAGATGGAGATGGCGAGCGCGACGAGCAGCCGCTCACGCGCCGCCGTCGAAGCCGTGCGCAGCGCCACCGCGCGCGGCCGTCAGGCCTTCACGCAGGTCGAGCGCGCCGTCATCGAGGGCGATTCGTGGATCTCCGCGATGGCCAACTCCGCAAGCTCCGGCAACGCGCTCGCCGGCGAGATCAACGAGAAGCTCGACTCGCTCGCGCAGGGCACGCAGGGATTCGCCAGCTCAATGCAGGACGTGGCCGCCGCCAGCGAGGAGCAGTCGGCGAGCACGGAGGAGATCGCCGCCGCGGCCAACGCGCTCGTGCAGGCCGCCGAGAAGGTCAGCGGCGCCGCATCGCGCTTCCGGACGAGCTAGGCGCCACCAACCACGGCGCCGCGCCTAGCGCCGATACAAGAACGCGCACTTCTCGACGCGCGCGCCACGCTCGTCGCACACGGCGAACTCCGCGCCCTCGAACATCGTCGCCGACCCATACTGGCCGGCCTTGTTGATGGCGTAGAACTGGATGTCGAAGTTCGGGCGACCGCGGGCGTCGAGCAGGCGCGCCTCGGTCATCGCCGCCACGCGCTCGAGTGTCTTGAGGCAGGCCTGCTGGGGCGTCAGCCCCTGCCGCATAAACTCCACGGTCAAGAATCCGCCGCAGACCTTGATGTTGGCCTCGCCGCGTCCCGTGGAGCCCGCTGCACCGACCGTGTTGTCGCAGTACTGACCCGCCCCGATGATCGGTGAGTCGCCCACGCGGCCCGGCACCTTCCACGCCATCCCGCTCGTCGTCGTCACCGACGAGATGTCTCCCGCGGCATTCACGGCGTTCATATTGATCGTGCCCGTCGCGAACTTGATGTTCACGTCGCCCGTGTAGTCGAGGTGCGCGTCGTTGGGGTTCAGCTGCGCGCGCCACCGCAACCAATCCTGCCGCGTGCGCTCCGTCAGCAGGTTCTGCGGCTTGAAGCCCATCTCGATGGCGAACCGACGCGCATCGTCGC
>CAYPYY010000089.1:0-8487 GCA_964414995.1 uncultured Gemmatimonas sp. | reverse complement strand
AGCAGGTTCTGCGGCTTGAAGCCCATCTCGATGGCGAACCGACGCGCATCGTCGCCGACGAGCATTATGTGATCCGTGTAGTCCATCACCGCCTTGGCCACGAGACTGGGCGTGGCGATGTCCTCGAGGCAGCCCACGGCGCCCGCGCGCTTGGTGGGACCGTGCATACACGAGGCATCGAGCTGCACCACGCCGTCGCGGTTCGGCAAGCCGCCGAGCCCCACGGATTGATCGTCCGGATCGAGCTCCTGGATGTTCACGCCGGCGATGATGGCGTCGAGCGTGTCCGTGCCGCGCACGAGCTGATCGTACGCCACCTGCACGCCGCGCAGGCCGTTGGCGCTGGCAATCACCACGGGCTTGGCCCGACCGACTGCGGCTCGCGCCGCCTGCGCCTCTGCCGTCGAGGGAACCAGCGAGGCAGCCGCGACCGCAGCGGCAGTGGACGAGAGGAAATCGCGGCGAGACGAAGACATTGGCGTGCCGGTGGAGGGTGCTGAAATGCTAACGGATTCCAGTGCGACGGCGCAGGGGTGCGTTACCCACGCGGCGGCGCCTCCCCGGCCAGCGCATATTGCTCTGTCCCTGCCCGCCAGCGACCGCCGGCGGCTCCTTTCAACAGCCCTTCGTGTTATGCGACTCGCGCCACTCCGCACCGCTCTCGCCGCCATCACCGTGCTCGTCGCGCTTGCACTCGCCGCCGCACCGCTGGCGGCTCAGCAGCGTCGCGCCCTCTCGCGCTGGGAGCAGCAGGCCCGCGCCCTCCTCGAGGAGCTGGTCGAGATCAACACCACGCACTCGACCGGCAACACCGTCACCGCCGCCGAGGCGATGGCCCGTCATATGCGCGCCGCCGGGTTCCCCGCGGAAGACGTCGTCGTCGTCGAGAACGCACCGCGCAAGGGCAACTTGATCGTGCGCTATCGGGGCCGCTCGCGCGCGCAGAAGCCCATCCTGCTCCTCTCGCACATTGACGTGGTCGAGGCCGACCCGCGCGACTGGACGCTGCCGCCCTTCGAGTTCATCGAGCGCGATGGCATCTTCTACGGGCGCGGCGTCGCCGACGACAAGGACGAGAGCGCCATTCACCTCACGCTGCTGCTGCGGATGCGCGCCGAGGGCTACGTCCCCGACCGCGACATCATCGTGGCGCTGACGGCCGACGAGGAAGGCGGTCCGGAAAATGGCGTGGAGTACCTGCTCGCCAACCGCCGCGAGCTCGTGGACGCGGCCTATGTGCTCAATGAGGGCGGCGGCGGTCGCGTCATCGACGGACGGCGCATCTCCAACGACGTGCAGGCAGCCGAGAAGTACGTCGTGAACTTCGCACTCGAAGCCACCAACAGCGGCGGCCACAGCTCGGTCCCGCGCCCCGACAACGCGATCTACTCGCTGGCGCGAGCCCTCGCCCGCGTCGGGGAGCTCCAGCAGCCGGTGCGCCTGAACGAGACCACGCGCGCCTACTTCTCGCGGCAGGCCGACATCGCCGGCGGCGAGACCGGCGCGGCAATGCGACGTCTCGTTGCCAACGAGCGCGACGCCGCCGCGGCCGCGATTGTCTCGCGCGACTTCTCGAACAACTCGCGGCTGCGCTCGACCTGCGTTGCCACGATGCTCTTCGGCGG
Source organism: uncultured Gemmatimonas sp. (assembly GCA_964414995.1). Classification (GTDB taxonomy): domain Bacteria; phylum Gemmatimonadota; class Gemmatimonadetes; order Gemmatimonadales; family Gemmatimonadaceae; genus Pseudogemmatithrix. The sequence goes on along the minus strand of CAYPYY010000089.1, from coordinate 6,862 downwards.
CCACGCGATGAACGCCCTGCCCCAGCGCGCGCGGGCCATCGTGAACTGCCGCATCCTTCCAGAGGAATCGCGGCAGACCGTCCAGGACCGCATCGTCGCGGCCATCGCCGACACCGGCGTGAAGGTGACGATCGAACGCGCCGACTCCACCTCGCCATCGTCGCCGCTCACACCCGAGCTCGTGCGCGCCATCGAGGCCGCGACGCAGGAGGTGTTTCCGGGCACGCCAGTCGTGCCGACAATGAGCACGGGCGCCACGGACGGCGCCTATTTCCGTGCAGCGGGCATTCCGGTCTATGGCGTGTCGGGCTTGTTCTACGCCAACGCAAACGCCCACGGAATGAACGAGAAGATCGAGGTCGACGCGTTCTACGACGGCCTCGAGTTTATGTACCGACTCGTGAAACGCCTCACCACCGGCCCCGGGATGTAGCGGCGCGGTCGCATCGCACGCGTACGCAACCACCATCGGCCGGTCGCATTACTCTTACTCGATGAACTCCTCCCGCCTCTCCGACATCGCCTTCTTCCGGGATCTCCCGGATCAATTGCTCTGGCACCTCAACCGCGCCGCCATCAATGCGGAGTACGCGGTCGGGGACCGGCTCTTCACCGACGGCGACCGACGCCAGGCCATCTGGGTCATTCTCGAGGGCACGCTCGCCATTGAGCTCCACGCCGCGGAGAATCCCACGCGCCTCGCCACGCTCGGCCCCGGCGACATCATCGGTGAGAGCCTCCTGCTTGGCGACGAGACGCACCACACCGAGGGTCGTGTGCTCTCGCGGCTCGTCACGCTCAAGTTCGAGCGCGGCACGCTGGAACCGCTGCTGAAGGACCAGCCGCGGCTGCACGCGGCATTGCTCGGCCGCGCTGCCCGCGTGCTCGCCGCGCGACTCAAGTCAGCCGACGCCTCGCTCTCCGGCCGCGATCGCGCCGCGGGCTTCGGCGGCCCCACGCGCGTCGAGAAGGACCTGCTCGGCACCCGCGACGTGCCGCAGGCGGCGCTCTACGGCGTGCAGACCCTGCGGGCCATCGAGAACTTCCCGATCACCGGCGTCACGCTGCGGGATTTCCCCGAGCTCATCACCGCGCTCGCGCAGGTCAAGGAAGCTGCCGCGAAAGCCAACGTCGAACTGGGCACGCTCCCCGCCGACATCGGCGACGCCATCGTCCGCGCCTGTCACGAGATCATCGCCGGTTCGCACCACGAGCACTTCCGGGTGGATATGGTGCAGGGCGGCGCCGGCACCTCGACGAATATGAACGCCAACGAGGTGATCGCGAACCGCGCCCTCGAGCTGATCGGCGCACCGCGCGGCCACTACGAGCGCATCCATCCGAACGAGCACGTCAACCTCGCGCAGAGCACCAACGACGTGTACCCGACCGCCGTACGGCTTGCCCTGCACTACGCCCTCGGCGGCCTCCAGCGCGAGATGCGTGCCCTCGTCGCGTCGTTCCGCGCCAAGGGCGTGGAGTTCTCGCCGCACGTGAAGATGGGCCGCACCCAGCTGCAGGACGCCGTCCCGATGACGCTCGGCCAGGAGTTCACCGCCTTCGCCGTCACCGTCGCCGAAGATGTGGACCGCCTCGAGGAAGCCAAGGCGCTCATCCGCGAGATCAATATGGGCGCCACGGCAATCGGCACGCGCATCACCGCGCCGGCCGGCTACGCCGAGAAGGTGCGCGCGCAGCTCTCGCAGGTCACCGGGCTGACACTCATCACCGCGCCCGACTTGGTCGAGGCCACCAGCGACACCGGCGCCTTCGTGCAGCTCTCGGGCGTGCTCAAGCGTTGCGCGGTGAAGATCAGCAAGATCTGCAACGACCTCCGCCTGCTCTCCAGCGGCCCGCGCGCCGGCCTCGCCGAGATTCGGCTGCCGGCGATGCAGCCGGGCTCGAGCATTATGCCGGGCAAGGTGAACCCCGTCGTGCCCGAGGTCGTGAACCAAGTCTGCTTTGACGTCATCGGCGGCGACGTCACGGTCACGCTCGCGGCGGAGGCCGGCCAGCTTCAGCTCAACGTGTTCGAGCCGATCATCGCCTTCCGGCTCCTGCGCAACATCAGCGCGATGACCAACGCCTGCCGCGTCCTGCGCGAGCGCTGCGTGGACGGCATCGAAGCCAACCCGGCCGTGATGCGCGAGTACGTTGAGCGCTCCATCGGGCTCGTCACGGCCCTCCTCCCCGCCCTCGGCTACGAGAAGTGCACGGCCCTCGCCAAGCAGGCCCTGGAAACCGGCCGCGGCGTCGCGGAACTGGCGCTGGAGCAGAAGCTCCTCACGCGCGCACAGCTCGACGAGATCCTAGACCCCGCAAGGATGACAGGGGAGTAAGAACGGGCGTCTACCCTTTCCCTCCACCCCTCCATCCCGCATCGTTCCCGTAGTCATTTCGCCCTTCCCGCTCGCTCCTCACTACTTCGTCTCTGGAAATGGCTGGTGTAAAGCTGGACGGCGCAGGCGCCGCGAAGATGAAGACCATCGAGGATGCGCTGACCACCCTGCAGTCCATTCACGGAATGGTCGAGCGGATGGCCGTGGACGTGAAGAACCAGCGCGGCGCTGGGGTGATTCCCCAGCAGATCAAGCGCATCGCCACGCCGCTGCAGGGGCAGCTCAAGGCCCAGTTCGGGATGATCGCCGACCAAGTCTCGGGGATGATTCTCGCCACGGGGCGCGGGGGCGGAGAAAGCACCAAGGTGCGCGCCCTGCGGGAGTACGTGGCGCAGATTCGGACCGCACTCGAGATCTCGGCGGCGAAGGTCAAGGAGCAGCACGCCGTGCCGATTGAAATCGCTCCGGACTAGCCCGTCCGAACCTCAACTCGCACAACAACTTCCCCGCGCGCTCCCATTGCCCCGCCCCTCTGAGCGGGGTAGTTTTTTTGGCTTGTAGCGCATCCCACCGGCGGCCGCGATTCCGGGTTCAAATTCGCGGCCAGATCCCCCCAGCCACAGAGACCCGATGTTCAGACTGCGCCCGCGTCAGGTGGCGCCAGCCGTGATCCTCGCGACGGCCCTGCTGACGCTCTCCGCGTGCGGAATGACGGAGTATCCCAACTCCACGTTCAATCCGACCACCGACTTCAACACCTCGATTGACGCCCTCTGGGACCGCCTGGTCTTCTGGGGCACCATCGTCTTCGTCGTCGTCGAAGCGGCCCTCGTCTTCACCATCTTCAAGTTCCGGAAGCGTCCGGGCAGCGCGCCTGCCAAGCAGATCCACGGCAACGCCGCCCTCGAGATCGCCTGGACGATCGTGCCAGCGGTGATCCTCGCGCTGATCGCGATCCCGACCGTGAAGACGATCTTCGAGACGCAGGCCCCGGCGCCGGCGGGCGCCCTGACCGTCGAGGTCACGGGCAACCAGTGGTGGTGGGAGTTCAAGTATCCGGAGTACGGCATCACCACCGCCAACGAGCTCTACCTGCCCGTGGGCCGGCCGGTGAACTTCGTGCTCCAGACCAAGGACGTGCTCCACTCGTTCTGGATTCCCCAGCTCGGTGGCAAGCGCGACCTGATCTCGAACAAGAAGAACTACCTCTGGTTCACGGCGGCCGACTCGATCGCCGGAAACGCGTGGAACGGCTTCTGCCTCGAGTACTGCGGGTCGAGCCACGCCAATATGCGCTTCCGCGCGTTCACCGTCTCGGCGGCGGACTTTGAGTCCTGGGCCAAGCATCAGGCCTCGGTGGCGGTGCCGCACCGTGCGCCGCCCGCGCCACCCGTCACGACGGTCGCCAACCGCCGCGGTCAGCGCGCCGACACCACGCCGCCAGCGCCCGTGGAGCCCGAGCTGGGTTACATCTTCCCGGCCGAGAAGCTGCCGGACCACGTGATTCCGAAGACGCCGGTCCCGGCGAGCCTCACGTTCGACGACAACCTGCTCGCGCAGGGCGACGCCACGCGCGGCCAGCAGTCGTTTATGATGGCCGGCTGCATCGGCTGCCACGCCATCAACGGCAACCCGATGGCCGTCTCGCCGATCGGCCCGAACCTCACGCACTTCGCCACGCGCCACACCCTCGGCGGCGGCCTGTTCCCGAACGACAACCATCACCTCGCGCGCTGGATCAAGAACGCGAAGCGGATGAAGCCCGGCGCCCTGATGAACGTCATCGGCCGCGGCGAATACGACCCCATCCTGAAGGGCCCCGTCACCGCGGGCCTCACCGACGCACAGATCGCGGACGTCGTCGCGTATCTGCGCTCGCTCAAGTGACCCGGAGACCCTGACCAATGGCTTCCATCGCAGCCCCCACCACGGCGTCGGCCTCGGCCGCCCCGTCGGCCAATACCGGGATCTGGAGCTGGATCACGACCGTCGATCACAAGCGGATCGGCACGCTCTATCTCTGGACCGCACTCATCTTCTTCCTCATCGGCGGCTTCGAGGCGGTGCTCATCCGCACGCAGCTGATGAAGCCCAATATGGGTTTCGTCTCGGCCGAGACGTATAACCAGCTGTTCACGATGCACGGCACGACGATGGTGTTCCTCGTCGTGATGCCGCTGTCGGCGGCGTTCTTCAACTACCTGATCCCGCTGCAGATCGGCGCGCGTGACGTCGCCTTCCCGCGGCTCAACGCGTTCTCGTACTGGGTCTACCTGCTCGGCGGCATCTTCATCACGCTGCCCATCCTGTTCCAGGTGGCACCGGACGGCGGCTGGTTCGGCTACGCGCCGCTGACGACCCCGCGCTTCTCGGCGGGCCCGAACATCGACTTCTGGGTGCTCGGCCTGCAGATCCTCGGCATCTCCTCGCTGGCCGCGGCCTTCAACTTCATCACGACGATCATCAATCTCCGCGCGCCGGGGATGACGCTGATGAAGATGCCGATGTTCACGTGGATGTCGTTCGTCGTGCAGTTCCTGCTCATCCTCGCGTTCCCGCCGATCACGGTCGCGCTGTTCTTCCTCCTGATGGATCGCTTCTTCGGGACGACGTTCTACGCCATCGCCGCCGGCGCCGACCCGCTGCTCTGGCAGCACCTGTTCTGGGTGTTCGGCCACCCCGAGGTCTACATCCTGATCCTGCCCGCCTTCGGCCTCGTGTCGGAGGTGCTCCCGACCTTCTCACGCAAGCCGCTGTTCGGCTACAACGTGATGGTCTACTCGGGCATTATGATCGGCTTCCTCGGCTTCGGCGTGTGGGCCCACCATATGTTCGCGGTGGGAATGGGCGCCGTCGCCGACTCGATCTTCTCGCTGATGACGATGCTCATCGCCATCCCCACGGGCGTGAAGATCTTCAACTGGATCGCCACGATGTGGGCCGGCGAGATCCGCTTCACCGTGGCGATGAAGTTCGCCATCGCCCTGATCGCGATGTTCACGATCGGCGGCATCTCCGGCGTGATGCACTCCTCGCCGCCGGCCGACCTGCAGCAGACGGACACGTACTTCATCGTCGCCCACTTCCACTACGTGCTGTTCGGTGGATCGATTATGGGCATCTTCGCGGGCATCTACTTCTACTACCCGAAGATCACCGGCCGCTATATGAGCGAGTCGGTGGGCAACTGGCACTTCTGGCTGAACTTCATCGGAATGAACCTCACGTTCTTCCCGATGCACTTCAGCGGCCTGCTCGGAATGTCTCGCCGCATCTACACGTACGACGCCGGCCAGGGCTTCGATCTCTTCAACCTGCTGGCGACCTACGGCACGTACCTGCTGGTGGTCTCCACGGCGGTCTTCGTCTGGAACTTCGTGCGCAGCCGCACCACGGGCGAGGTCGCCCCGGGCGATGCCTGGGGCGCGGCCACGCTGGAGTGGTCCATCCCCTCGCCGCCGCCCGAGTACAACTTCGCACAGATCCCCGTGGTGAAGTCGCGCTTCCCGCTCTGGGACCTCAAGCACCCGGATATGTCGGAGGGCGCCGAGCACGATGACGTGGACGAGAAGATCGTGACCGACAGTCACGCCGTGCCCGTCCACGAGGAGACGGAGCGTCGCACGGCCAGGGAGCTCGGCATCCCGATGCCGTATCCGACGGTCAAGCCGCTCGTCGTGGCCATCGCGCTCGTCGTGATGTTCAGCGGCCTGCTCTTCCTGCACAACGGGAAGACGGCCATCGCGATGTCGCTCACGATCGGTGGTGCCGCCGCGCTGATCGCCGGCCTCTACAGCTGGCTCACCGCCCCTCTCGAGTAACCGGAGACCTTCGACCAATGTCCGCACACGCCGCTGCCGCCCACGGGCACGCCGAGGGCCACGCGCATACGCACCACACCACCACCGGGCTCGACAACCGGAAGATCGCCATCTGGGCGTTCATCGGGTCCGAGTGTATGCTGTTCGCGTCGCTCATCGCGACGTACCTGATCTACAAGGGACGCTCGCTCGTCGGGCCGTTCCCACACACCGAGTACGTCAACGAGGCGGGCAAGGTCTTCAAGCCCATCCTCGACATCCCGGTCACGTCGGCCTCGACCTTCGTGCTCCTGATGTCGTCGCTGGCGATGGTGCTCGCGCTCCAGGCCGTGCAGCTCAAGGAGACGCCACTGCCCGCAGGGGCCGGCTGGTGGACGCGCGCCCAGCGCTCCTCGCAGCTCTGGCTGTTCGTCACCGCCCTCCTCGGCGCCACGTTCCTCGGCTTCCAGGCCTACGAGTTCACCTCGTTCGTCCACGAAGGCCTGACGATCAAGACCAACCTGTTCGGCTCCACGTTCTTCACGCTCACCGGCTTCCACGGCGCGCACGTGACCGTCGGCGTGCTCTGGCTGATGACCCTCCTCTGGATCGACCGCACCCGCGGCCTCGGCCCCAAGGACGAGCTCATCGTGGACATCGCCGCGCTGTACTGGCACTTCGTCGACGTCGTCTGGATCGCGATCTTCACACTCGTCTACCTCA
>CAYPYY010000088.1:0-11475 GCA_964414995.1 uncultured Gemmatimonas sp. | reverse complement strand
CAGATCGTGTTCACCGGCGACTTCAGGAACTGCATCGTGTCGTAGATCGCCAGGCCCGCCGACACGCTGCCGCCCGGCGAGTTGATGTACAGGTGGATGTCGCGTCCCGGGTTGTCCGCCTCGAGGAACAACAGCTGCGCGATGATCATATTCGCGACGTCGTCGTTCACCGGCGTGCCCAGGAAGATGATGCGATCCATCAGCAGGCGGCTGTACACATCGTAGCTGCGCTCGCCGCGGCTGGACCGCTCAATGACGTACGGATTGGGAATGATCGGCATCGGGTCGTCCTCGTAAAGGGTCGGTCTCACGCCTGTTCAATCGTGTTCTTGCCGAGCAGCCAGCTGAACACGCGCTCCTCGGTGATGCTGCGCTCGAGCTCGCGGAGCCGACCGGCCTTCTGCAGGCTCGCGTACAGCTTGCCCGGCTCCTCGCCGCGGTTCTTGGCCAGCTCGGCCACCTTGTCGTCCACGTCGCCTTCCGTCGCGACGAGCTTTTCGCGCTCGGCCAGTGTGTCAATGATGAGGTCGCGACGCACCTGACGCTCCGCCATCCCGCGGATCTCGTCGCCGAACTTCACGATTTCCTCTTCCGGGATGCGATACGCCTCGGCGTACGCGCGGATCATTTGCTTGATCCAGCTGGGCGGCAGGTCGAACGGATTGGCCGACACGATCTCGTCGAGCAGCTGGGTGCGCGCGGTGGCATCGGCCTCGCGCACGAGGTTCGCCGAGAGGTCCTCGCGCACCGCCTTGGTGAGCGCCTCGAGATTCGCGAAGTCGCCCATCTCGGCCGCCAGTGCGTCGTCGAGCGCCGGGAGCGCCTTGCGCTTCACTTCCGTGAGCGTGGCGCGCACGGGCTTGCTCTTGCCGCGCTGGGCCTCGTCTGGGAAGTCCTCCGGCCACTTCACCGACTGCTCCTTCGTGTCGCCGGGCGCCATCGAGAGCAGCATCTCCTCGATGCCGGCAATCGCCTGGCCGCTGCCGAGCACCAGACGATACTCCTTGCCCTCGGGGATCTCGCCGCCCGCCTCGTCCGCCGTCGCCAGCGTGACCGTCACGAGATCGCCCTCGGCGGGCTTGCCCTCAACCGGCGTCCACGTCGCGCGCTGCTCGCGCATCCGGTCGAGCTGTTCCTGCACCATCTCGTCCGTGAGCTTGTCCGAGGGGCGCATCACGCGGAAGCCTTCGAGGCGCGAGAGCTCGATCTTGGGGCGGATCTCGCAGTGCAGCTCGAAGCTGAGGCTCTCGTCCTCGGCGAACTTCACATCGTGCGCGTGCGGCTGCGTGGCGAGGTCGAGGTTCTCCTTCTCGAGCACGGCCTCAAAGGCCTCGCGGAGCAGTTGGTCCACGGCTTCCTGATCAATGGCCTGGGCGAACTGCTTCTTGATCATCGCCGTGGGCGCCTTGCCCGGGCGAAAACCGGGGACGCGAACCTTCTTGGCCACGCGGGACGCGGCCTTGTTGCGCGCCTCGGCCACGCGGGCCGCCGGGACTGCCACCTGGAGGCGGCGCTCAGCGCCTTCGGCCTTGGTGGACGTGATTTGGATTTCCATTGGGTACTGACCTGAGGGGGTGCGCGGGGACTGTATCAGCAATCCGCCCCGCCGGGGCGAAGTTCGCCGGGCGGGGCGGGGGGGCCGGACAGCCTGAAAACTAGCGGGGGTCTCCCCCCTACGCTATCGCCGGCTCCCGAGTCTCCAAGGCGCCTTCTGACGGCCTCCGACCAGCCCGCCAAGCGAGCAGCAACGGGAGGCCCATACAGACCACGCCGCCCACCACCGCCCACCAGTAACCGTGACGCGCCGTCACCGCGATCGGCATCAGGCCGTTGGTCGCGTAGAGCACGAGCGGGAAGCTCGACGGCGCCACCGTGCGCTTCCACACGGTCGGGGGGACCAGCCAGAGCATCAGCCGCGCGACGATGACACCGGTGACATACCAACCCACCCAGTTCGTGAGCGGCATCCCGTAGAAGATCGGATCGCCGAGGAAGCCCGGCATCCACGCGGGCATCTTGTCGAGGTCCCACACCCAGTGCACGGGAAGCACGTTGGTCATCTGCACTTCCATCGGCACGTCCCAGGCCGTCAGGAACGCGCCGCCCACGAGCGCCCACTTCCAGCGCGCGCGGCTCGAGTCGTCCGCAGTCATCAGTCGCGCGCAGATGGCCAGCGACCCGTAGAGCATATAGTACCACGAGATCGGAATTGGGTACGGCACGTCGCCGGCGATGCGGTAGCCCAGCATCTCGGTGTAGTGATACGGACCGAACGGGAAGCCGATGTTCGTGCCGCCGAGCTCGGACGAGAGCGCAACGAGCGACGCAAGCAGGGCGACCGCGACGGCGCGACCGGTGCCGAAGCGCGGCGCGCTGTGGAGTAGTGCTGCCACCGTGCCGAGCAGGATGTAGACCTGGCCCGAGTACGCCCAGCCGAGTTCGTAGACCTTCTGTGTGTACGGGCCCTGCAGGAAGGTCGGGAAGTCGCCGGCGAGGATGGTCACCATCGCGGCCGTCGAAAACACGATGAGCGCGAGGTGGCCCATCAGGAGACCGCGCGCGGCGCGGTCGAGCGGGTACGTCTCGAGCTCGTCGCTTAGGCGCACAGGATCATCTCCTCGGCGCGTGAGAGCACCTGCTGGTTCCACTCAATTGTCGGACCGTCGGTGTGTGCCGGCGGTTGCTCCGCGCCCGAGCGCCACACCGTCCAGAGCAGCGAGGCGCGCGCAAAGCCGCCGACGCGGGCGCGCACCGAGAATGAGTCGTAGCCGTTGCGCTCGATGGCCCCGAGAATGGCCGCGTAGCCGTCGGCGCAGGCGCGGGCGCAGCGCTGGGCATCGGGCGCCAGCAGCGCGATGCCCGGCGACGCCGCCCGGTAGAGCGCACGGGCCCGCGCGATCTCGTGCCGCATCAGCTGCTGCCAACGCGGATCGTCCTTGAGCGTGGGGTCGTTGAGCACGCGGTCGGCCGAGAGCCCGAAGGTCTCGAGGTCGGCGTCGGGCAGGTAGCAGCGGCCGCGCGCCGCATCCTCGCCGATGTCGCGCAGGATGTTGGTGAGCTGCATCGCCACGCCGAGCGTGCGCGCGTACTTGATCGCCCGCTCGCGCACCGTCTCGTCGCCCACGACTCCGAAGATGTAGGTGCACATCGCGCCCACCGACGCGGCCACGCCTTCGCAGTAGGCCGTGAGGTCTGCCCAGGTCGCGTACTTGGTTGGGTGCAGGTCGCAGGCCACGCCGTTGAGCAGTTCCTCGAGCACTTCCGTGGGCACGCCGAAGTCACGATGGCAGCGCCACAGCTCGCGGAACACCGGACCCTCCGGTCGTCCCGCCAGCGCCGTCGCGACGCCCGCGCGGTACTGCGCGAGTTCCTCGGCGATCTCGGTCTTGTCGCGCCCTTCGAGCGCGCTATCCACGATGTCATCAGCGAGACGGCAGAAGGCGTACACGGCGAACGCCCCGCGCCGCTTGCGCGGCGGGAGGAACGAACTGGCCAGCGCGAAGGTGCGCGCGTGCGCGCGCGTGATGGCCTCACAGTGCTGCGCGTCGAGCGCGGCGAGCGTCTCGTCGGTCTCGCGGAGAATGCCGGGGAGCACCATTAGGCAGCCCCCACCGGCTCGAGCGGCTGATGCCGCGTGCGCGCCGACTTGGGTGCGGGGCCGATCAGGTCCGCGACAATCTTGCCGGAGCTGATGACGCCCGGCAGGCCTGCCCCGGGATGTGTGCCCGCGCCGGCAAAGTACAGGTTCGGAATGTCCTCACTTCGATTGTGCGGCCGGAACCACGCCGACTGGAACAGCGTCGGCTGCACGGAGAACGCGGCGCCCTTCTCGCTCGAGAGCGTGTCGCGGAAGTGCAGCGGGTCAATGTGCCGCTCGGTCACGATGTGCTTGGACAGGTCGGGCAGGTAGCGATCCTCGAGGTACTGCACGATTGCATCGCGATACGGCTTGGCCGCCGCGGTCCAGTCGGTGTTGCCGCCGAGGTGCGGTACCGGCGAGAGCACGTACCACGCATCGCAGCCCGGCGGCGCCAGCGAGGGATCGGTCGCGGTCGGGCGGTGCAGATACAGCGAGAAGTCCTTCGCCAGTGTCTTGGCGTCGAAGACGTCCTTCAGGAGCTCCTTGTAGCGGGGGCCCATCAGGATCTCGTGATGCGCGATGTCCTCGTAGCGCCGGTTGGTGCCGAAGTAGAGCACGAACAGCGACATCGAGTAGTCGAGCCGCTCGAGCTTCTCGTCGGTGTATGTGCGCCGGAACTCGGGGCGGACGAGTCGGCGATACGTGAACGCGACATCGCCGTTGCTCACGACGGTGTCCGCTGAGCGGAGCTCGCCGCCGGCGAGCCGCACGCCGGTGGCCCGTCGGCTGCGCGGGTCAATGACGATCTCCTCCACGCGCGTCTCGTACTCGATCGTGCCGCCGATGTCCTGGAACAGGCGCACGAATCCGTCCACGAGCGCACCGGTGCCGCCCATCGCGAACCACACGCCCCACTTCTGCTCGAGGTGGTGAATGAGCGCGTAGATGGAGGTCGTCTGGAACGGGTTGCCGCCGACGAGCAGCGGATGGAACGAGAACACCTGCCGCAGTCGCTCGTCGCGGATGGACGAGTTGACGATGTCGGTGACCGTGCGGTCGGCGCGCAGCCGCACGAGGTCCGGCAGCACCTTCACCATATCCGTGAGGCGCGTGAACGGCTTGTCGATGAGCGCCATCCCGGCGTCGAACACGGCCTCGCTCTTGGCGACGACCTCGAGGTAGCCGCGTTCGTCTGCCGGATCGAACCGGCGCACTTCGCGCAGCACCTGCTCGCGGTCGCCGTTGTAGGTGAACACCGAGCCGTCCTCGAAGCGAATGCGATAGAACGGATCGATGGGCACCAGCGTCACGTAGTCGGCGGTGTCCTTGCCGGCGACGCGGAAGAGTTCGTCAATGAGGAACGGCGCCGTGATGATCGTCGGGCCGCCGTCGAACGTGAAGCCGTCCTGGCGGTACACGTACGCGCGGCCACCGGCCTGATCCCGCTGCTCAAGGATCGTTACCTGGTGTCCCTGGGCCTGCAGGCGGATCGCCGCGGCCAAGCCCCCGAATCCACTGCCAATCACGATGATGTGCATACCGCCTCAACGCCGGTGATTCGCCGTCAGTTCGCGCCCGGGGGAAGGGACTGCGAGAACGTTGGACGAGTCCTACTCCTGCTCTCTTGCTGCCATCCAACATCCCGCACGATGCGAGAGGTGGGACTCGAACCCACACGCCTTGCGGCACGGGATCCTAAGTCCCGGGCGTCTGCCAATTCCGCCACTCCCGCGTACCGCTCCAAACATCACTCCAAACACCGAAAAAGGCCACGGGCGGCGTCACCATTCAGTGACGCCGCCCGTGCTGTCCAAATTTCTGCACTCAACGGTCCGGCCTGAGGGCCGAACGAGGGACGGACCTAGTTCGCCCGCAGGTTGATCACGACCGTGCCGCCACCCTGGCCGGCCACGCCGCGATACACGAGCAGCGAGATGATCTCCCCAGCGTTCACTCGCTCCAGCGCCCGCTGCAGGTCCTCCGCCGAGCGCACCGCGGCCTTGGGCTGCGGATACAGCACCTCGGCGATCACGTCGTTCGGGAAGAGGCGGTCGGCCGCCGGCGTGCCCGGCTGCACCGTCGTCACGATTACGCCGCGGTACTCCGACGGCACGCGCCGTGTGGACGCGAGCTCCGTCGTCAGCGACTGCACGCTGATGCCAAGTCGCGAGCTCGTGGGCGCCGGCGCTGGCTGCTTCTCGGCCTCGGCCACGCGCGGCTCGTTGGTCGGGGCGGCCGCGAGGCGCACGCGGAACGTCTTGCGCGTGCCATAGCGCCACGCCTCGAGCTCCACGGTGTCGCCCGGGCGCTTGCCGCGCACGGCGCGCTGCAGCGCGCTCACGCGGTCCACTGCGCGCCCGTCAATGCGCGTGATGATGTCGCCCGGCTCGAGGCCGGCGCGCCGCGCCGGCGAATCCTCGCCGGTGTAGCCGCCCACCTTCACGCCAGCGATGTCGCGCAGGCCTGCGACCGAGGCGTCCTCGGGCGTCACTTCGTTGATGCCCACGCCGAGCACCGCGCGACGCACCTCGCCGTGCTGGATGAGGTCATCCATCACCTGCTTGGCGAGCGTGATCGGGATGGCGAACCCGTAGCCCGAGTAGAAGCCCGTCTGCGAGGCAATCGCCGAGTTGATGCCGATGACCTCGCCCTTGGAGTTCACGAGCGGCCCGCCCGAGTTGCCCGGGTTGATCGCCGCGTCCGTCTGGATGAAGTCGGTGATCGCGTACGCGTCGGGATTGAGGCCCGGCAGGTTGCGGCCCTTGGCGCTCACGATGCCGGCGGTCACGGTGAAGTCGAGCCCGAGCGGGTTGCCGAGCGCGAGCACCCACTCGCCGATGCGCACCTGCTCGTCATCGCCGAAGGTCACCGGCGTGAAGTTGCGGCCCTCGATCTTGAGCACCGCCACGTCCGTGGACGGGTCGCGACCGATGATGCGCGCGGGGAACACGCGGCGATCTTTCATCGTGACGCTGACGCGGTCCGCGCCCTCGACGACGTGATTGTTCGTGAGGATGTAGCCGTCGCGCGTGACGAGGAAGCCCGAGCCGCTGGACTCCTGCGTGCGCGGCTGCTGCGGCTGCTGCTCGTACTGCTTGAAGAACTCCTCGAAGCCCGGCGGCAGCTGGCGGCGATTCCCACGCGCACGCTGATCGCGCTCGGCCGAGATGGAGACCACGGCCGGCGTGATGTACTCACTGATGGAAACGAACGCGTTGCTCGCCTCGGCGATCGAGCGCACTTCATCGGTGCGCGGTCGCGGCGCGGCGGGCGTGCCGGGGGTGCCGCCCTGTGCAAAGATGCGGTCCGTCCAGTCCATCGATGATGCGAACAGGACGCCGCCAACGAAGGCGGATGCGGCGATGATCAGTTTGGTACGGGTCATTCGGAATGTCATCCTGATAAGGTAGTCGCCCCTCCCGCCATAAGTACCGGAGGGAGGGGCGAGGGTTTCCTACCCCGAGTTACTTCTTGTCGTCGACGATCTCGAAGTCGGCTTCGACCACATCGTCCTTCTTGGCCTCGGCCGCGGGCTCCTCGGCGGGCTGTCCCGTTGGCTGCGCGTTGGACCCGGCCGCGTACACGGCCTGACCCGCTGCCTGGAACGCCAGCGTCAGCTCCTCGAGTGCCGCCTTGATCTCGTTCATATCCTCGCCGCGGTGCGCCTTGCGGGCGCGCTCCACAGCGGCGTCCAGCCGCGCCTTCTCGGCGGCCGGCACCTTGTCCGCCCACTCCTTGGACTCCTTCTCCACCTGGTAGGCGAGCGTGTCCAACCGGTTGCGCGTGTCGATCTCCTCGCGCTTCCGCTTGTCCTCGGCCGAGTTCTTCTCGGCGTCCTTCACCATCCGGTCGATCTCGGCGTCCGACAGGCCGCTCGAGGCCTCGATGCGGATCTTCTGCTCCTTGCCCGTGGCCTTGTCGCGCGCCGTCACGTGCAGGATGCCGTTGGCGTCGATGTCGAAGGTGACCTCGACCTGCGGCATTCCGCGCGGAGCGGGCGGGATGCCCGTCAGCTGGAACTTGCCGATCGTCTTGTTGTGCAGCGCCAGCTCGCGCTCGCCCTGCAGCACGTGGATCTCGACCGTCGTCTGGTTGTCGTCGGCGGTGGAGAACGTCTCCGACTTCTTGGTCGGGATCGTCGTGTTGCGCGGAATGAGCACCGTGGTCACGCCGCCCAGCGTCTCAATGCCAAGCGAGAGCGGGGTGACGTCGAGCAGCAGCACGTCCTTCTGTTCGCCCGTGAGGACGGCGCCCTGGATGGCGGCGCCCACCGCGACGACTTCGTCGGGGTTCACGCCCTTGTTGGGCTCCTTCTTGAAGAAGTCCTTCACCACTTCCTGGATCTTCGGAATGCGCGTCGAGCCGCCGACCAGGATCACCTCGTCGATCGTCGACGGGTCGAGCCCGGCGTCCTTGAGCGCCTTCTGCATCGGCGGGATCGTGCGCTGCACGAGGTCGTCCACCAGCTGCTCGAACTTGGCGCGCGTGAGCTGGTAGTTGAGGTGCTTGGGCCCCGACTGGTCCGCCGTGATGAACGGCAGGTTGATGTCGGTGCTCATCGTGCCCGAGAGCTCGATCTTGGCCTTCTCCGCGGCCTCCTTCAGGCGCTGGAGCGCCATCGGGTCCTTGGAGAGGTCAATGGCCTGGTCGCGCTTGAACTCCGCGACGAGCCAGTCAATGACCTTCTGGTCGAAGTCATCGCCGCCGAGGTGGGTGTCGCCGTTCGTGGACTTGACCTCGAACTGGCGGGTGCCGTCCACTTCGTAGAGCTCGAGCACCGAGATGTCGTAGGTGCCGCCGCCCAAGTCGAACACGGCGACCTTCTCGTCCTTCTGCTTGACCTTGTCGAGGCCGTAGGCGAGCGCCGCCGCCGTCGGCTCGTTGACGATGCGCAGCACCTCGAGGCCGGCGATCTTGCCGGCGTCCTTGGTGGCCTGGCGCTGGGCGTCGTTGAAGTACGCAGGCACAGTGATGACGGCCTTGGACACCGAGTGTCCGAGGTAGTCCTCGGCGGTCTGCTTCATCTTCTGGAGGATCATCGCGCTGATCTCGGGCGGGGTGAAGGTCTTCCCCTGCACCTCGACCGCGGCGAGATCGTTCTGGCCCTTCACGACCTTGTACGGCACGCGGGCCGTCTCGGTCTGGACCTCGCCCATCTTGTGGCCCATAAAGCGCTTGATCGAGAAGATCGTGTTCTGCGGATTCGTCACGGCTTGGCGCTTGGCGATCTGGCCGACGAGCCGCTCGCCGTCCTTGCTGAAGCCCACGACGGACGGCGTGGTGCGACCGCCCTCCGCGTTGGGGATGACGACGGGGTCGCCGCCTTCCATCACCGCGACCACGGAGTTGGTCGTCCCCAGGTCAATGCCAATCACCTTGTCTGCCATTCGGTCCTCGAAGGGTTACTTTTTGCGCTGGTTCGATGCCCCAGCCCGATGGCGGGGGCAGACTTCTGTCGATAGTTGACGGCAAGCGAGGGGCCAAAGATTCGCGCCATTTTGGCGGGAATTGAGGAACCTCAGCGCATCGACTGTCAGGTTCAGCAGCGTGATTCCAGTCAGCGACGACAATCCGACGGTCCGGGTGCCGGTCGCCACCATTTTGCTGTTGGTGGCGATGCTGTCGTCGTGGCTGATCATTCAAGGCGGCGGGTTCGACTTTACCACGCTGGCGATGAGCGTGTGCAACCTTGGCCTCGTACCCGCGGAGCTCACGGGAGCCGCACCGCTGGGCACCTCCATCCCGCTTACCCGAGATCTGAGCTGCGTCGTGGACGCCGAGGTGACGAACTGGCTCACGCCGGTCTTCTCGATGTTCCTGCACGGGAGCTGGGCGCACCTGCTAGGCAACGCGCTGTTCTTCTGGGTGTTCGGCAACAACATCGAGGACGTGATGGGGCGCGGCCGGTTCCTCGTGTTCTTCCTCGTCTGCGGGCTGGCGGCCGCGGCGACTCACGTCTTGCTTGCGCCCGGCTCGGCGGTGCCGACGGTCGGCGCGTCGGGAGCGGTCTCCGGCGTGATGGGTGCCTACTTGGTGCTGTTCCCGCGTGTTCGCGTGCGGATGCTGTTCATCTTTGTCATCCTGTTTCGCGTCATTCCATTGCCCGCGTGGCTGGTGCTGCTGTGGTGGTTCGGCTTGCAGGTGCTGCTGGGGCTGGCGGACCGGGCGATGCCGCAAGCGGACACCGGTGGCGTGGCGGTGTGGGCGCACGTTGGAGGATTCGTTGCGGGCGTCCTGTTGATCCGGATGTTCCTGCGGCCGGACCTGGTGGAGCGCCGGCGCGCTATGTTGTTGCGGCTTGGACTCTTGGACGCGGCCGTCTAGCCGATTGTAACGGCGTAGTCACGAACGGTGACCTCGCGTTTGCCGGGGGCTCTGGCGGGGGCGTAGATTGAACGCATCCGGTGACGAAGGCTGCGCACCGGACACCTCCCACCAACAGCAAGCCAGCGGATACCCCCGTGAGATTTTTGCCGAAGGACGAAGGATTTTTCGGCCTGTTCGATCAGCTCGCCGAGCGCCTCACCACCTCTTCCGCGCTCCTCCATCAACTCTTCTCAGAGCCCGCGAAGCTCGAGGACCTGACGGTCAAGATCAAGGCGGAGGAGCACGCCGCCGACGTCCTCACCTACGAGGTGATGCAGCGCATCGACCGCTCGTTCGTGACGCCGCTCGATCGGGAAGACATCCATCTGCTCACGAATCGCCTCGACAACGTCGTGGACCTGATTGACGGCACCGCGCGCCGGGCCCGGATGTTCCGGGTGACAGAGCGTCGCGAGCCGGCCATCGAGCTGGCGGCGGTGCTCTCGGAGTGCGCTGGCGTCATCACCAAGGCGGTCAAGGACATCAAGTCGCCGACCGCGGTGCACAAGAATGCTCGGCGGATCAAGGAGCTTGAGGAGAAGGCCGACGCGATTTACGGCGACGCCATCTACAATCTCTTCGCGGGCACGCCGGACGCGCTGACGGTCATCAAGTGGAAGGAGATCTTCGACAACATCGAGCACGCCGTCGATGAGTGCGAGGACGTCGCGAACGTGCTGGAGAGCATCTCCCTCAAGAACTCCTGAGCGTCGCCGTGGTCTGGTATATCCTCGCCATCGTCGTGGTGGCGTTCATCTTCGACTACATCAACGGCTTCCACGACTCGGCGAACTCGATCGCCACGATCGTGGGAACGCGGGTGCTCAGTCCGTTCACCGCGGTCGCCTGGGCCGCGACGTTCAACTTCCTCGCGCTCTTCCTCTTCGATACCGGCGTCGCCAAGACGATCGGCAAGGGGATGATCGACCTCGCGGTGGTGAACCCCGACGTGATCCTCGCCGGCCTCATCGGCGCGATCGCCTGGAACCTCATCACGTGGTGGTACGGCATCCCGTCGAGCTCCTCGCACGCGCTGATCGGTGGGTACGCCGGCGCGGCCATCACCAAGGCGGGCTTCGGCGCCATCATTGCCTCGGGCTGGACGAAGACGCTGCTCTTCATCGTGCTCTCGCCGATGGTCGGTATGGCGGCGGGCTGGTCGCTGATGGTGGCGACCACCTGGATCTTCCGGAAGGCGCGCCCCGCGTCGGTGGAGCCGCTCTTCCGCGGGATGCAGATCACGAGTTCGGCACTGTTCTCGCTGTCGCACGGCGCCAACGACGCGCAGAAGACAATGGGCATCATCGTCTCGCTGCTGGTGTCGGCGCAGGCCTATTTCGCGAACGAGACCGGTTTCCTCCGGCACTTCTATCTGCCCGGCGGCGACGAGATTCCGTTCTGGATCAAGCTCGGCGCGCATCTCGCGATCGCCCTCGGCACGCTGATGGGCGGGTGGCGCATCGTGCACACACTCGGCTCGCGCGTCACCAAGCTGCGTCCGATGGGCGGATTCTGCGCCGAGACCGGCG
>CAYPYY010000087.1:0-11488 GCA_964414995.1 uncultured Gemmatimonas sp. | reverse complement strand
GGCGACGCGATCAGCGCCGCGCGCGTGGCCATCGTGGACGAGTCGTTCGTGCGGCGCGTGCTCGGCGGCAAGAATCCGGTGGGTCGTCGCCTGCGCTACAAGTGGGGGCGGTGGTCAGATGCATCCGACACGCTGTGGTATGAGGTCATTGGGTTGGTCCCGGACCTTGGCATCAAGTCCGGATGGGGCGCTGGCGGGGTCTATCATCCGATGCAGCGCGCGGCACAGTTCCCGATCCGCGCAGCGGTGCGCGTGCAGGGCGATCCGGCGGACTTCGCGCCGCGGCTGCGGGCGATCGCCACGGACGTCGAGCCGACGCTGCAGGTGTCGGAGCTGATGCCGCTGAGCGACGTCGTCAAGGATGAGGTGTCGTTCCTTGAGCTGTGGGTGCGCCTGACGACGACGGTGAGCGTCATCGTGCTCGTGATGTCGCTGGTGGCGATCTACGCGGTGATGTCCTATGCGGTCTCGCGACGGACTCGGGAGATTGGTGTGCGGGTCGCGCTTGGCGCGAGTGGCTGGCAGGTGGTGCGCGCGGTGTTTGCGCAGCCGATGAAGCAGGTGGCGTGGGGGCTCGTGGCTGGGATGGCGTTGGTGTTTCTGATGCTGGATGGGTTGGATTCGCGGCCGACGGTGGAAGGGATGACGCTGCTTGGCGGGGTTGCGCTGGCGATGCTGGTGGCCTGTCTGCTGGCGTGCCTGGTGCCGACGCGGCGGGCGCTGGCGGTGGAGCCGATGGATGCGTTGCGGGGTGAGTGACTGGGTGGCGTGACAGGGGGTAGGGTAGGGTGATGCGTTTCCTCCTCGCCCCCTGTGCCCTCGTTGCCGTCACGCTTTCGTGTTCGGCACTCACTGAGCCTCCCGAGGCCGCCCGACGGTTCGCTGAGCTCCGCGACGCGCCCGCTTGGGGCGTGAGTCCGGCGCGCGATTCAGCTTTCGCGGCGGAGATTCGCCCGCATCGCGAGTACGCGGGGTTCTTCAACGGCGGTTGGCACGTGTCCCGCGCGGCTGATCGGTGGCAAAGCCTCTGGGACACGGTCGTCGTGAACTATCTCATCAAGCCAGCGGCGCCGGCAGTGAACTTTGCCGAGGAGATGGTTGTCTTCGCGGCGCACGGAGCCACGGCTACGGGCGGCTACAGCATCGAGATCGTGCACGTGACTCGACAGCGCGACACGACCTTCGTGCTGGTTCGGCGGGTGCGCCCGGGCTGGGATTGCGCGACGACGCAGGCGGGTACCTCGCCGATTGCGGCGCGGGTCGTGCCGATGGCGCCGCCGCCGACGTGGTTCTTGGTGGAGGACAATGTGTATGAGTGCGGCACGGGACGGCTGCGGCCGCTGTGGTGAGCCGCGTCTACTCCTGGGTCACCCCGCACGCCCGCCGCAACGTCGCCCACTCACCCTCCGTCATCGCGGCTCCCTGCGCCGGCCCCAGCGCCGCCGACAGCGACTCCAGCGCCGCCAATCGCTCGGCATTCGTCGGATGCGACGACACGTACTGCAGCAATCCCTCCGTATCCCCTTCCGCCGCGGAGCGCCGAAAGAACCCCACCATCCCACGTGCCGAGATCCCCGCCGCCGCAAGCCGCCGCACCGCCCCTTCATCCGCTGCGCGCTCATCGTTGCGCTGATACGACGATGCGCCGAGTGTGTACGCCACCTGCGCCACGTTGCCGCCCAACGGAGACGACCCCATCACCGCGCTCAGAAGGAGCTGCGCCGGCATCTCGCGCAGGATCGCATCAATGCCGTGCCGCTGCACCACGTGCTCAATCTCGTGCGCGAGCACGCCCGCAACCTCGTCCGGCGAGGCCGCCTCATCAATGAGGCCGCGGAACACAAGGATGTGACCACCGGGAGCAGCCATCGCGTTCACCATCGGGTCCTCGATGATGCTTACGCGATACGTGTACGGGCCGCCGCTGCCGTCGGCCGTCAGCGTCGCAGTGAGCCGCGCCAGCACGGCCTCCTGATCGGGATCGCGGCAGACTTGGTGCGACTCCGTAAACGCCTTCACCACCGTGGCGCCGAGCTGCTGCTCCCACTCCGCCGGCACACGCTCGGCGAGTTTGGACGCGAGGGGCGGGAGGACGAGGAGCCACGCCGCCACCAGTGCGGCGAGCGTCACGACGGCGGGCAGGATCAACGAGCCGATGCTGCGTCGCCGCAGACGACCGATGCCGCCCACGCCGCGCGGCTCGGGCAGAAAGCCGCTGCCCGGTACGACGAGCACTTCCGCCGAGCCTTCGGGGCCGCGTTCGTAGCGCACCGGCTCGTCGGGGCTTACGCGTTCGTCGCGACGGAGCTCTGGGTAGGGCCAGCGCAGTTCGCCAACCGTTTCGCCGCGGATGAGCAGCCCCTGCGCCGTGCGCCAGACGGCGACGTCGTGGCGCTTGGCGCTGCGTCCGTCAAAGTAGGTGGCCGCGAACGGGCGCTCGGACGCGTCGGGCAGGAACGTCATTCGCTAGAGGCCGAAGAAGTCGGCGCCGGCCATCTCCATATCGAGGGCATCGGCCACGCCTTCACCGAACGACGAGCCCGCCTTGTACTCCTGCTGGGCGTCGTCGAAGGCCTCGAGCGAGGACACGCTGATCTTCTCGCACCGAAAGTGCATCGAGCGGGCCTGCACCCAAGGGAACGCGATGCCCAGCGTGATGATGGTGAGCAGGCCGGCGAAGAGCGTGAAGCCTAGGAGGTCCCCGCCCGTCATCGTGCTGCGAAAGCGCGCGCCACCGAAGCTGGTGTGCTCCCAGTAGTAGCGCTGCAAGAAGGCCGTATGCCAGAAGTAGTAAAGCCCCAGCGTCAGCGGCAGCAGCAGATAGAGCAGCACGTGCCGAACGATGATGTCGCCGCCCTGACCGTCGAACTCGAAGGCGCGGTTGCCAAAGCGGGTCTCCTTGACCACGTAGCGCCGAATATTCGCGTGGAAGTACGGATAGTAGAGCCCGAGCGTGAGCACCGTCAGAATGGCGCCCACGATATAGACGCCGAAGAAGTCGCCGTAGTCCCCGCGGAACGTGAAGCGAATGCCGCGCCACGACGTGCGGCTCAGGCGGTAGCGCCGGCTGCCGATCAGCGCGACGGGAAACAGCAACAGGCCGCCGCCGACGTAGAGCACGAAAATGCCGGCCAGCGGGTGGATGAACCCCTCCGAGATCGCCGCCACGATACCGATCACGAAGAGGAGTCCGAACGCGCGCAGCGCGCCGCTCAGCAACTCGCGCCCGGTGCCGTGGTACGTGAAGCGATCGCCGCCGAGGGACGTGTTCGCGTAGAGGTACTGCCGGACGTCGGCCTTGGCCCAGAAGCTGTAGATGCCCAGCGTGATGATGGTGAGGAGCAGGTTCTTCAGGTGGATGCCGAAGAGTGTGCTGCCATCGCCGTGGAACTGGGGGGAGACTTGGGAGGTCGTCATCGGAGGGCAGGGGTGGGGGAGGCGGGCCGGTACTAGAACCTACGGGCTGCGACCCGCTCCGCCATTCCTGCGTTACTGCTTCCAGCGATGCCGCTCCACCGATCAACCGTCAGTTTCGCGGCGGCGTCTGCCAGAGCACGTGCGTGATCATCCAGCGGCCGTCGAACTTGCCAAGCAGGAGGTAGTCCACGCCCCACCAGGCGACCACCTTGACGCTCGCCGTCTGGTCGAGGACCTCATAGATGATCACGTCCTTCGGCGCGTTCGCCGGCGCTGGCGTGTTGTTCGTGCGCACGCGGCGCGTGAAGTCGTGGAACTGCGGCCAGGTCATCTGCGAGCCGTTGAACCGGGCGTCGCGCGCGCTGTAGCCGAAACCGAACTTGTAAACCTCGGGCCGGATCGACCGGATGTGCTTGGTGCTGTCGCCCTCGTAAAACCCCTCGAGGTAGTCGAGGGCCGCTCGGCGCACACCCTCGCGGTCCGCATCGGACTGCGCGCGGAGGGGCGTGGCGAGGGTGAGGGCGAGCAGCGCGGGGAGCAGCGGACGAATCGACGGACGCATCGGAGTCCTCGTGTGGAAGTCAGGGTCCCTACGGGGCGGCCACGGCTTGGATTCACCCGCGCGATCGCCGGACCGGACCAGACCCGCGGTCCTGCCTACGCCTTCCGCAGTGCGGCGATGTCGGCCTTCGTGAACACGCGTGCCTCGTCGTAGAACACGACCGCGCCGGTGTCGAGGTCGTGCATTCCCCCGACGACGCCGACCTTCTGCTCCTCGACGAGCTGCTCGAGCACGAAGCTGCGCTCGATGATGGACCGCACGGCGCGCAGCACATTGAGCCGCGCCACGCGCTCGACGAAGTCGCGATTCTTGGACGTGCGCGCTTCCGGCTCAGTGACCGTGCGCTCCTGGTACACGGCAGGCTGCAGCTTGCTGAGGAGTTCCGTGAGGTTGCCGAGCTGGACGGCATCGCAGGCGCCCTTGACGGCGCCGCACTGGGTGTGGCCGAGCACGACGACGAGCTTGCTGCCCGCCACGCCGCAGGCGAACTCGAGACTGCCGAGTACGTCGGTGTTGACGATGTTGCCCGCCACGCGAATGGAGAAGATGTCGCCGAGCCCTTGGTCGAAGATGAGTTCGGCCGACGTGCGGCTGTCCATACACGAGAGGATCGTCGCAAACGGCCACTGGCCGTTGCGGGTCTCATTGACCTGGGCGAGGAGGTCGCGATTGGCCTTGAGATTGCTGATGAAGCGGCGGTTGCCTTCCATCAGGAAATCGAGGGCCATCGCCGGGGTGGTGCTGGCCTGGGTTTCCTTGGTGTGTGCGCGCATCGAGAGCGGGAGTGGGAGTGATTGTGCAACCTTCAACACTCTAGAAAGTGCGCGGGTTCCGGGCAACTGGCCGGCGGAGCGTTCAGCCGTAGATTCGTAGCAGCGATGACGCCCCGCGCCGAGAACCCCAGCAACGCACGCGTCGGTGTCGGCGACCTTGTCGCCTGGGACGGCGGCGTGCTCCTGATCGGACGGGCCAATCGCGTTATCCCGCCGCACGCCCACCAGGCAATCCAAGTCGCGTTCGGCTATGCGGCTCCGGTGGGGCTTCGCACCTCGGAGGACGAGCCGTGGACAGCGTACCCCCTCGGCATTGTGGCCTCGCGGCAGCCGCACTCAATGGATGCCACGAGCTCTACGTACAACGCCGTCATCTTCGTGGAACCAGAGACAGCGCTGGGCCGAGCCATATCTGAGCGATATCTCGAGCGCGGCGTGGCCTCCGTGGACGACGTGGACACGCGCGCTGCGTGCGCGCAGCTCTTCGCCACTTGGCTCGGTGGGACCACGAAGGCCAATCTCATCGCCGGCGCAATGGGCGTGACGGCCACGCTCGCACGGGACGTCGTGCCAGTGGCGGTCACCGATGAACGCATTCTGCGCGCCACCGAGTACATCCGGGCACATCTCGCTGGCGACGTGACGCTGGACGATGTCGCCGCGCAGGTGTTTCTCTCGCCGGGCCGCTTCCGGCACCTGTTTGTCGAGCAAACGGGGATGGGACTGCGTCCCTATGTGCTCTGGCGGCGCTTCATCCTCGCGTGGGACCTCCTCACGCAAGGCGAGTCGATCTCCACCGCCGCGCACCGAGCCGGCTTTGCCGACTCCGCACACTTCACGCGCACGTCAAACCAAATGTGCGGCTTTCCGCCATCGTTGCTGCAGGTGGACGCCGGCGCGCCCGTCCAGCGTCCACCCGACTGACCGCAGCACGCCGCTCGGACTACGCGGACTCGAGCGTGACGACCACACTCCCGCGCTTGCGTCCGGTCTCAACGCGGCGGTGTGCCTCCACGATCTGCGCGAACGGAAGTACTTGATCAATGAGCGGTGTGAAGGCGCCGGCAGACGCCATCGCGGCGAGCTGCTGGACGTCGTCCGGGCGAGCGATGGCCGGTCCGGCGATGACGCGATGGCCGCGCAGCCTGCCCGTTAGCGGCGAGGCCAGGAGATCTGCGAAGCCGCCGAGCACTACCAGGAGACGTCCACCGGGCGCCAGCGAGCGGCGGACGCGCGAGTAGCCAGCGTTGCCCGCGCAGTCCACGATGACATCGTAGAGCTGCCCCTTCGTGGCGAAGTCATCGGTGGAATAGTCAATCACGTGCTGCGCGCCGAGGGAACGGACGAGTGCGACGTTCGAGGGGCCGCACACCGCGGTGACCTCCGCCCCGGAATGCAGCGCGAGTTGCACTGCCGCCGAGCCCACCGTACCTGAGGCACCATTGACGAGTACCCGTTCGCCACGCTTCAGCGCGCCGCGGCGATAGAAGCTCAGCATCGTCATCCCGCCGAACGACAGGGCGGCCGCCTGCCCAAAACTGAGATTCGTCGGCTTGCGGGCGATCAGTCCGTTCGCCGCGATGCACCGATACTCGGCGTGGCTCCCCATCGCGGCATCGGCGAAGGCGAAGACCTCATCGCCGACAGTGAATGCGGTCACTCCCTCGCCAAGCGCGGCGATGGTGCCTGAGAACTCGGTGCCGAGGATTGGCTGCCGCGGCTTCTTGACGCCGAACGCCAAGCGACCGAAGGGACCGAATCCCGGCGGCATCTCGAGACTGCGGGCGCGCCAGTCGCCAGTGGAGACCGTGGTTGCGCGGATCCGCACGAGAACCTCGCCGGCGCGCGGGGACGGCGTTGGCATCTCGCGGATGGAGACCACCTCGGGCGCGCCGTACTTCTCATAGACTGCTGCCTTCATACACTCTCCGTAGTGCAGGCCAGTTCGGCCCGTTGATAGTCACAGGAACAGGTGCCGGTTGCGCAGGATGCGCTGGACGGCGTGGAACCGCGTGCACACTTCCAGCACTGCGTGACCGCTTCGCTGATGGCGGGCAAGCCAAGCAGTTGCGACGCCTCGCTGCCACCGCCGTCACGGATGTCGCGCACCACCGGGCGCCCGACTCGGTCAAACGAGAGATCGGCGACCAGCGTGAAGCCCGCCTTCCGGATACCTGCGCCCGACGCGTGATTCTCCGGCGCGTAGGCGATCCAGAAACGCGCGCCGTCGACCGACTCCGCCGCGACGATTGCGTCGAGCAAGTGCGGATAGATGCCGCGCCCGCGGAACGCGGCCAGCGTGACGAAGTTCCAAAGGTAGCGGTCGGCGGAGGGCAACGAGAATGTCGCCTTGACCTCGCCGATGTTGGCGGACGACGTGGCGACCCAGCCCCAGGCGGCGGGAGCGCCGTGCATCGTTGCAAGGTAGGCGCGGTGGCCGTCGGCAAACCGTCGCTCGATCTCGGCGACGTCCCGCGACTGCAATTGTGCCATCACCGCGGGATCGGTCTCGCGATGCACGGCGAGACCGTCGACGGGTGGCTTGTACGGACTTGCATCGTTCCGGTGTCGAAAGGCGAGTGGCATCGTGATTAGCCCTGATGAGAGTGTGTCCTGCGCGGCGTTCGGGGAGGGAGTTTAGGATTCCCTGAGGTCGGCAGCTTGAACGCAGCGGCTGACCTTTTCGCCACGACTCCCTCCCAGCACACGACAAGCCAGCGGAGCTAGGCAATGACCAGGCGCCTGATCGATGTAAGCCACACCGTGGAGCACGGGATGGTGACCTACAAGGGTCTGCCCGCGCCCGTCATCTGCGATTGGCGGAGTCGCGTGGAGTCGCGGGCGATCTACGACGGCGCCGAGTTCCAGATCGGCAAGATCGAGATGGTCGCGAACACCGGGACGTATGTGGACAGTCCCTTTCATAGGTACGCGGACGGCAAGGACCTCTCGGAGCTGCCACTCGAGTCGGTCGCGGACCTCGAGTGTCTGATTGTTCGGATGGACCTGTCGGCGGGCGTGGCGATTGATCGGGTTCCGCTGTCGGCGGCGGAAGTCGGCGGCCGGGCCGTTCTGTTTCACACGGGCTGGGACCGCCACTGGCGTACCGACGCGTACTTCGAGGGGCATCCGCACCTGACGGAGCGCGCCGCGGACTGGCTCGTGAAGGCGGGAGCGGCGCTCGTGGGCATTGATTCGATGAACATTGACAGCACCGCCACAGGGCAGCGTCCCGTCCACACGGCGCTGCTTGGAAGCGAGATCCCGATCGTCGAGCACCTGTGCGGACTTGAGGCGGCTCCGAGTCGCGGAGGGCGCTTTACGGCGGTGCCGGTGAAGGTGAAGGGATGCGGGACGTTCCCCGTGCGGGCCTTCGTGCGGCACGCCGACTAAGTCGTCGGCGGTCTGGGGCGAAGTCAGCCCCCACGTTCAATCGCTAGGGCCCCCGGCGGGGCGATTCTCCCGGTGTCACTTCACCGGGATTCGCGATGTCGCAGGCTGGCCCCCACAAGCGCACGGAACGTTACGAGACCATCGTCATCGGCGGTGGTCCGTCCGGTCTCGCGGCCGCCTACGAGTTACAACGGCGCGGCGTGGACGTGCTCGTGCTCGACATCGGTGGCCGCCCCGGTGTGAGCGCCGAGTTGGAGGCGTATGCAACACGCTACGACCTCAATGTGCGGCTCGGGGTCAGCTGCCGGTCGCTGCGCTACATCGGCGGCCAGTTCGAGATCGTTGCCGGTGACCTCCGCTACGAAGCGGCGAATGTCATCATCGCCAGCAGCGCCGAGGAAGAGTCGGGGTGGGTCAAGTGAGGCGCGCGCTCAAGCGAGCCGCCGTTGGGGTGGCGGCGCTGATTGCCGGCCTGCTTGTCACGGGCGTCGTCAGCGAGACCATCATCCGCGGGCGTGTTGCCCGCGTGTTCCCCGCGCCGGGACGCCTCGTTGATATCGGCGGCCGGCAGATGCAGCTCGACTGCCGCGGGTCGGGCCGTCCCACGGTGGTGCTCGAGGCCGGGCTCGACGTACTCGGATCGCTGTCGTGGGCCGCGGTGCACGACTCGCTGGCGGCGCTGACGCGCACCTGTGCCTATAGCCGCGCTGGCATTCAATGGAGTGAGCCTTCTGGGCTGCCGTTCAGTGTTGACGGCGTGGTCTCCGATTTGCGGGAGACGCTCAAGCGGGCAGGGGAGCCCGCGCCGTTCGTGCTGGTTGCTCACTCGATCGGCGGCCTGTTCGCGACTGCGTTTGCCGCGCGCCATCGGCCGGACGTGGCCGGCCTTGTGCTCGTGGACGCGTCGCACCCTGATCAGGTCGCGCGACTCGAGGCAGTGACCGGTGTGCGGATGCTGCCCGCCGCGGGCGACGTGGCGCTCGCTGCGCGGCTCGCGCGTACCGGTGTGCTGCGCTTTCTGCCAGTCGCTACTGAACCGCAGGGCGCGCCCTCGTGGGTGCTCGGCGTGGCCAGTGCACGCATCTCCGTCTCCGTCGCCGCGCTCGCGGCGGAACTCCGCGCGCTGCCCGCCACGTTTGAGGCGACTCGCGCCCTTCACGTCTTTGACGACCTGCCCTTCACCGCGCTCGTGGCTGGTGCGGCCACGCCTCCGGCGACGCTCCGCGCGATGGGAATGTCCGCGGCGCAGGGCGAGCAGATGCGGCGTGCGTGGATCGCGCTCCAGGCAGAGCGCGCCGCGTGGGCGACGGCGGGTCGCGTCGACACGCTGCTCGACGCCACGCACTACGTGCAGTTCGACCGACCCGACGCGGTGGTCGGTGCGGTGAAGGCAATGCTCGGCAGTCTGGCTGCAAACCCCCGCTCAACTAACTCCAATCCGAGGTGACCCGTGGTAAAGAATCTCTTGCTCATCGGCCTGCTGGCCGCAACCGTTTCCACTGAGACACTGGCGCAGGACCGTGAACCGCGGATGGTGATGGGCATCCGCTCCGCGCTGATCGCGGGCTCAATGGATCTGTCGGGCCTGGATCCCGCGTTCGACGACCTCGCCTTCGATGGCCTCGAGGGCGCCCATATGTCGGGCTTCTTCCTGATGTTCACCGTGCGTCCGCATCTGCGTGTCGGCGTTGAGACGCTGGTGTCGAACTCGGACAAGACGGCCCGAACAACGATGAACTATCAGGCGGCCGGTCCGGTGGTGGAGGTCTCGTACGGCTCCACGTGGTATGTGTCGGGCGGCTTGCACGCGGGCGGACTGATCGTGAACGCGATGTCGCGCACAGGTCCCGCGCCGACGACCGGTGCGACCTCAGGCTCCTACTTCAAGGGCGACGGCGGCTTCGTGTCACCGTACGTGGACGTGGGCTATCGCCGCGGCCGGCGTGAGGTTGGACTCTTCGTGAAGCGCGTGAGCGTCTTCGGCGAGCCGGAGCGCGGTGGCATCTCGGACTTCAGCTCCACGTTCGTGGGCCTCCGCGTCGGCGTGCGGCGGTAGCGCGGCCACAGCTCCCTGGACATCGCCTGCAGGTGCGCATCGCGCCTCCGCCGCCCAGGGC
This sequence comes from uncultured Gemmatimonas sp., assembly GCA_964414995.1. Classification (GTDB taxonomy): domain Bacteria; phylum Gemmatimonadota; class Gemmatimonadetes; order Gemmatimonadales; family Gemmatimonadaceae; genus Pseudogemmatithrix. Next base: position 1,226 of record CAYPYY010000087.1, on the reverse strand, counting down.
GTACATTCGACACGCGATGCCGATCGCCTCCACCCGTCATCTCGTGGCCTGTGCCGCCGCGTTGACTCTTCAGGCCTGCAGTGCGCCTGTCGACATCGGCGAGCTCCCGGGCACCTACGTGTTCTCCATCAAGTCGGACACGTTGCATCTCGACGCCAGCGGGGCGTACCGGCGCATCTTCGTGCGCAACGAACACGACGGCGGCGTGAGCGTGGATACCGGGCGCTGGCGGCTCTCGAATGACGGGCGCTACGTCGCGCTGGCGGCGTTACCGCAGCGCTGGCCGGCGCACGGACGCTTCGACCCGCAGACCGGGCGCTGGCACGAAGCCGATACGACACGGCGCGGCGTGCTGGCGCTCGAGATTCAACGAACCTGGAAGCGGGAGCTCACACTCTTGGCGCATAGCGAGTTCGGATGGCGCTACGTCCGCACCGCGTCGAATGCGGCAGCCAGCGCGGAGGCACGATGAGTCCGTGGCGAGCGAGCCTACTCCTTCTCGTGGTGGCGGGATCCGTCGCCTGTGGCTCGTCACGTTCCGCGCGGCCACCCCGCGGCTCTGCCGACCTGCTTGAGGAGGGGCGGCGCACGTTCCTGAGCAACGAGGTGGCGCAGTCTCTTCCGTACTTCGAAGCTGCCGCACGCACGCGACCGCTGGATCCCACCGCGCACGCCTGGGTCGCTGAGGCCTCGCGACGAGTCGGCCGCGTGGACGCCGCGCACAGTGCGGCGCGCCGGGCGCTCGCGCTCGACGCCTGTCACGCGTTTGCGCACGAGGTGCTCGCGGCGCTCTACAATCCGCAGTTCGGTGCCGATGCGCGCGTGCATCGGGATTCCACGCGCGCGCACTCCGCGGCCGCGGTGCGCTGCGATCCGAATGACGGCAACGCGTGGCTGTCACACTGGATCGTGCGGATGGAGCAGGGCGATATGGCGGGCGCGAAGGCGGCGCTCGTCGCGCTCGATCGCACGGGGCTCATCTCGCCCGCGTGGGCCGCGCACGCGCGCTGGGTGCTGAGCAGGCTGCCGGAGCGCGCCATCCTGCTGGTGGGCGGCGATATGGACACCTATCCCGTGGCCATCGCGCAGGACGCGCGCGGACTGCGTCCCGATGTGGCGATCGTGAACGTGCCGCTGCTCAACCTCACGTGGTACCGCACGATGCTCACGGCGCGGTACGGCGTCCGGATGCCTGAGGTAGACACGACCTATGCCGAGTCCGGCGA
>CAYPYY010000086.1:0-11783 GCA_964414995.1 uncultured Gemmatimonas sp. | reverse complement strand
GCCGGACCAGCCGGCCCAATATCACCTTGCGGTCCCGCCGGACCTTGAAGCCCCTGCGGACCGGCCGGACCCGCCGGACCCTGAAGTCCCTGCGGACCCTGGGCACCCGTGGCACCGGTCAAACCGGTCGCGCCCGTGGCTCCCGTCGGCCCAGCCGGACCAGCCGGCCCAGCCGGACCAACCTCACCCTGCGCACCCGCCGGCCCCGCCGGCCCCTGCGGACCGGCCGGACCAACCTCACCCTGCGGGCCCGCCACACCCTGTGGCCCCTGCGCACCAGCCGGACCCTGCGCGCCAGAGGGACCCGCCGGACCAACCTCACCCTGCGCACCCGTTGCACCCGCCACACCCTGCGGCCCCGCCGGACCAGCCGGACCCTGCGGTCCCGCCACGCCCGCCGAATTCCACGAGAACTCCACGTGCGTGCTCGCCAAACACGAGCTCGGCAGCCCCGTCGCCCCGATCCGGTACACGGTCCCGCTCCCAGGCACAAAACACGCGCGAAGCTCCACGCCGTCCAGCGCGATCTGCGCCGTCTGGGCCACCGCCGTCCACGCGTACGACGCGTGCTTCGTCGGCGGACACGGCTCGCCATTCTCCTGGCGCCGCGTGCCCGTGGCCGGCCCGGCGTCACAGGCGCTCGCCGCCGGACCGCTCGCGCGGGACGCGCCCTGCGCCCCGAGCTCCGCCATCGGCCACGCGAACAGGGTCAGGAGGAGCGCCGCAGTGGACCAGCGCAGGACGGACGGGAGTCGCAACATCAGGGATGTCCTCGAGGAGGAGCGTGCGGGAGACAGCGGGGTGAGGTGCGCGAAGAATCGCGACGCGTGCGCCGCGAGGGAAATCGTGTGCATCAGTTGCTCGCCAGGTAGGCGTGCGAAAGGCGAAGCGCGAGGCGAATGCCCTCGACGTCCGGGCCATCCGCCACCGGCAGCGTCGGCGCGATCAAGTCAAAGCGTTCGGCCACGGCATTGTAGGCCCGACAGAGCGTCTGCTCGTCGGCACCCGCGAGCTCGATGCTGAAGGTCGAGATCTCGGCAGCGAGCGCACTCTGCGGCACGGACAGTGACGGCAACAACCGTTGCTGTGCGTCCACGAGGGCGGGTTGCAGCGCACTCGCGCTCGGCACCACGAACGAAAGCGTCGGCCCCAACGAGTACAGCTCGCAGGCCTCCGGGACCGTCGGAACCTCGTCGCACGCGGCGACTCCGAGGACCGCCACGACGGCGGCGCTCACAAATACGCGCTTCAACAGGCTTCGCATCAGGACGCGGGTGATGGGGATCCTCGGCGAAGTGCCAAGGGAACGTGCACGTGCCCTATACGGAGGCTGGGGAGCAAGAATAATGCCCGACACCGAAAATCGCCCGTCAAATCGCGCCGCCGGCTCTCACGTTGTGACAGCGCACGGACTCCGCGTGACGCACGTCGCACAGCGCGCGTGTGGCGCGTGACCGTCCCGCCCCAGAGATTTCGCGACCAGTCCACCGCTTGCCGTCCGCTTTCCAGATGCCTTCGATGACTCGACTGCCCGCCGCGCTCGCTCTTGCACTCGCACTCCTTGCACCGCTCCAGCCGCTCGCGGCGCAGATCGAAGTGCCGTCGCTGCGCTGGCAGACGATTCGCACGGAGCACTTCCGCATCCACTACGAGCCGCAGCTCGAGGCCTGGGCCCGCAACGTCGCGGCGCAGATGGAGAGCGTGCGCAGCGCCGTCGCGACGCGCGTCGGTTATACGCCACCGCAGATCATCGACATCGTCATCGAGGATCCGTACAACACGCCCAACGGTTCGGCGTGGCCCTTCCTGAGCAGTCCGGCGATGCGGTTCTGGGCGACGCCGCCCGCGCCGACGAGCGTGATCGGCTCCGGACGGGGCTGGGGTGAGTTGCTCGCCGTGCACGAGTATGCGCATCTCGCCCACTTGCTCCGCCCCTCGCGGCAACCGTTCACGAAGTTCATCACCTTCGTCTCCGGCGTGCCCGTCGGGCCGGTCACGCGCTCCCCGGCGTGGGTCGCCGAGGGCTACGCCACCGTGATCGAAGGCGAACTCACCGGCACCGGACGCCCGAACGGCGTCGCGCGCCCCGCCATCCTGCGCCAGCTCGCCATCGAAGGCTATCTCCCCTCGTACGCTGAACTCAACGGCACCAGCCGATTCCAGGGCGGCGCGATGCGCTACCTCGTCGGGTCGGCATACCTCGAATGGCTGCAGGCGCAGCGCGGCGACTCCGTGTTGCCGCAGCTGTGGCGCCGGATGACGGCGCGCGTCGAACGCAACTTCAACGCGGCGTTCACGGGCTCCTTCGGCGATGCGCCCGACGTGCTCTACGGACGGTTCAGCGCGGAACTGACGGCCAACGCCATCGCGGCCAAGGCCAAGCTCGAGGCGCAGGGTCTCGCGCGCGGCGAGCTCGTGCAGCACTGGGAGTGGTCCGTCGGCGCCCCGGCGCTCTCGCCCAACGGCGAGCTGCTCGCCATCACGCGCTCGTCGCCGTCTGCGGGCACGCGCACGGTGATTCTCACGTTCAAGCCGGAGTCATTGACGGCGGAGAAGATCGCCGAGGATAGCACCAAGCGCGCCAAGCGGCGCGCAAAGGATCCGGAGGACGTGGAGGACTACTCGCCGTATCCCAAGGCCCTGCGTCGTGTGAAGACGCTCGTGCCTCGCGGCGGCGAGGCCTTCTTTTCGCCGCGATGGATGCGCGACGGTGACCGCCTGCTCGTCTCGCGCTTCGTGCCGCTGCCCGATGGGCGCACCCGTCCCGACCTCTTCGTGTGGGACTACAAGCGGAACAAGACGCGACGCGTGACACGGGGCGCGGGCATCGTGCTCGCCGACGAGATCCCGGGCGGCTCGCGCGCGGCCGCCCTCACCTGCGGCTCCGGGACCTGCTCGATTGTCACCGTGGACCTGACCACCGGGACGGTATCGCCGCTCGCTGACGGCGGCATTGATCGCAGCTTCGCCGGCGTGCGCGTCTCGCCCGACGGCACGCGGCTCGCCACGGCACAACAGCGCGGCGCGCGCTGGGAGTTGGTGGTCGTGCGACTGTCGGATGGCGCGGCGACGATTGTCGGGCCCGGTGACGGAGCCACGCGATACTCACCGACCTGGGAGAACGATTCCACGCTCATCGCCGTGAGCGAAGCCAGCGGCGTCGCGACGATCGAGCGCGTGCGCCTGAGCGGCGAGGCGCCGCTGACCGTGGTGCGCACGACGGGCAGCGCGCAGCACCCGGAGGTCGGCCCCGACGGCCGTGTGTGGTGGCTCGATCTCCACGCGCGTGGCTGGGACCTGCGTGTGAACGCGGCCGGCTCCGGTCTGCCCGCGGGCACGACACTCGCCACCTCGCTCGCGCCGGCCGTGCAGCGCCGTGAGACGCGGCTTGCGCAGGAGTTCCCGACGGCGGACGTCCCTGCGCCGCGCCGTTACGGCGCCGGTCCCTTCCACGGCACCCTGCTCTTTGCCTCCACGACCGCGCCCGATGGCAACACCTGGAGCGCCGGCGCGAATGCGGGCGACATCCTCGGGCGCTATGCCTTGTTCTTCCTCGCCGGGCCTGCGAACAACGGAGGATGGTACGGTGGTCGCGCGGCCGCGACCTATCGCGGATTCCGCCCGGAGTTGCAACTCCAGCTGTACTCGGCGGGCCACGATCCCTCGCAGCAGCGTCGCAACGGCGGTGCCGGACTCGCCTCGTTCGACCTGCGCCTGCACGGCGGGCTCGCTGCCGTGACCTACGCGCGCGCCGGTGAGCTCGGCACGACGACGCTGCGCGCCGGACTGAGCTCCGGCACCGTGGCGCCGCTCGGCGCGGCAGACGTGGACCGATCGATGGGATTCGGCGCGCTCACCGCGCGCCGTCTCTTCACCTCCTCGCCGACGCAGGCGACCATCTTCGACGCCACGCTGCACTACGCGAGTGGCACCACCGACGGACTCGACTGGACGCGCATCTCGGGCGAGGCCGCGCTGTCGTTCACCAGCGCGGCCGGCGGTGGAATGGCGATTCGTGCGCGCGGCGGTGAGACCTCCGCGACGGCGCCGGCGCTGGAGCGGTTCGCCATCGGCGGCACGGCCTCACCGTATGTGGACCCGGGCGTGCTCTCGCAGCGGATTGAACACCTCGCGCTGCCGTTCGCCGCGCGGGGCGGACGACGCTTCGGCATCCTGAGTGCCGAAACCACGGGACCGTTCCGCATCTACCACGACTGGATCGCCGCCGGCGACAACCTGCGCACGGTGGATCGTGTGCTGGGTATGGAAGCCAAGCTGCAGGTACCGCGACTCGGTCCGATGCGCCTGCCCGCTGGCGGTGCGCAGATGGGCGTCGCCCACGGACTCCAGGGCGCCATCCGCAATGCAACTGTTGGCTATGTGGCGCTGACGTTCACGCCGTAAACGCTGCGGGTGGGCGGCGCTACTGCGCCGTCCACACGCGGTGGGTGATGAGCGCCACGCCGCCGGCGCGCACGTCCACCTCGGCGACCGGCACTTCGCGCTCGCCCTGCTGCACGCGAATCGTGTGGCGACCCACCGGCAGCCTCAGGCGCGAGACGCTGATTCGCGAGGGCAGCAGTTGCCACGCGCGGAGGTCTGGCTGATCGATCACCGACGACGTGACGGTTGCGGCGCCGAGCGCGAGCCCGAAGAAGAAGCTCAGCCACCCACTGTTGCCGTCGTCTTCGTCTTCATCGTCGTCATTGCGCTCGCGCGACGCGTTGCGGAACGCGCGGTCCGCCGCTTTCGACGCGGCGTAACGCACGGCGGTGCGCGCAATCGCTCGCGACAGCTTCGCGGGCAGTTCGCGCTCGAAGTCGCGAGCCACCGCCTGCGCGACGTCGGCGCTCACCTGCGGAAATGCCTGCGCGGCGGTGAGCGCCGTGACCTGACCGAACACGCGCGTAGGCTCGCCGGGCACTGCCCAGTTGACTTCGTACGTGAGCCAACCCGTCTGCAGGTTGGACCGGTCGAACGCGGGATCGAAGCTGCGACGCTCGACGCGGCGCGCGACGGCGATGCGATCCACGTCCGGGCCGCTGGTCAGCCCCACCAGCTCGTCGCCGTCCATATAGACGCCGATGCTCAGCGGTTCAGGACGCCCGACGAACCCGTCTTCGATGAGGACGACGACGTCGCCCGAGTCCGGACCGGCTAGCGTGGTGTCCCCCGGCAGCGTCCCCAGCAGCGCCGCGGCGTTGCGGTACGCGACGAGCGCATCCTGGCGCTCGCCGGCGAGTTCGAAGAACACGCCGCTCACGTAGCGCAGCACGCCATAGAGGTCTTCCGGCGGGCGCTGGTCGCTCTCGCGCGCAAGCAGCGCCGCGAGCCGCCGCGCCTCCACAGCCACCTCGTCCGGCTCCCCTCGCCGGTGCCAGTTCAGTGCGCCGTAGTACGGAATCATCAGCCACTCGGTCGGCAACGGCTGATACGGTAGCGTCGCATCGGACGTAAGGAGCGACGCTGCACCCGTGGAGATGCGACGCGTGAACCGGTCGTCGGCGATGGTCCACGCGCGGTCCATCGCGCGCGACCCGGCCTCGTACTCGCCCGCGTGCAGCGCGATCACGCCACGATACAGATGCCGCAACAACGCGTCGCTGGGCGCGAGCTTCTTGTCGCCGAGCGCGGCCCAGGCGTTCGGCGCACGCCCGTAAGTGAGGTGATCGCGGATGGCCCACTCGGCCGCAATCCCAGCCGGGCCCGAGCGCCACGCGGCACTCGCCGCCGCACAACCACCGCTCACGAGGAGCAGCGGAAGCGCGACGGCGAGTCGGATGCGGCGGGCGACGTGTGGCACGCAGCCCCTCGTGCGACTACCGGACCTGCTTCTCGAGCACCACGATGCGCTGCTGCGCGAGCGCGATCGCCTCGGCGAGCTTCGCGCTGGCCTCGCCCTGCGCACGAATGCGCTCGAGGTCGAGCGAGAGCAGGAACCGCTGATAGCGCATCAGCGCCTCCTGCGGACGCAACTGCAGGTCGAGCAGGCGCGCGGCCTTGTATTCGATCTCCGGCTGCTGCGGATCGAGCACGCTGGCGCGGTCATAGCGATTGAGTGCACCGCCGAGGTCGTTGGCGGCCACGAGGTCGTCGCCCTCGCGCACCAGCAGCTCGGCCTGCTGCCGCGCCATCGCCTGCGCCGAGGCGTCCTGCGGACGCGACACCACGGTGAGACCCTGCGGTCCGCGACGACTGATCACGCTCACGCCGCCGCGCTCCATCTGCAGCATCATCACCTCGCCCATCCGGTCGGTGGGCTTGGCGTTGGCGTGAGACGGCACCATCGTGCCGAACTCGCCCGCGCTGCGCAGCACCCAGGCCTGCGGCGCCGAGCGCGAAGCGGCCATCACCTGGTTGGATGACATCCCCAGCGCAATCTCGCCGCGCGCGATGGACTCGCAGTGCGCGGGCTGGCAGTTGGTGACACCGAGCAGGTACACCGAGTCCGCGGAGGCCTTGAGGCGGATCTGCTCGTCCGCGAGCATCGCACCCGCTTCCGCGCCGGTGGCCGCGGGCACCGTGGAGTTGTTGGGAATCAGAACGGGTTGACGGACGCGCTGCGGATAGGGCGCGCAGGCCGCGGCCACGAGCAAGAGAGCGAGGGCACGCATTGTCGGGGCTCCGGTTACGGCGTGAAGCGACGGCGCTGGATGTACTTCTTGATCTTGTGTTGCCCCATCCACGTCTTCGCGTTGGTCTCCAGGTCAATCAGCGTGGCGTCGATCTGATAGAAGATCACGCGCTCGCGGCCCTCGCTGTCCTCGATCGCCTGCACGTCGCCCTGCAGCATATAGCGGGCGCCCTGCTCCCGAGCCATCCGGGCGCGCGTCTCGGCCGAGGCGTTCGTCTGCTGGTCCTGACGCTCGGCGCGCACTTCCGCGCGCTCCTCTGCGCTGGCCACGAGCCGGACGACGCCGCTCTGGACATAGGCGCGCTCGAGGTCCCGCACAAAGGTGCCGATTGGGATGTGCTCCATCGTGCGATTGCGGAACTCGCCGATGATGACGGCCGGCGGCGTGCCGCCGTGCGAGGCGGCGTAGTCGGGGGCCCAGCGCCCCTCGAGTGACTGCGCGATGAGCGCGTTGGCGACGAGCCGCGAGTCGGCATCGTTCCAGCGCCCGCTGAGGTCCGTGACGGAATTCGGGTCCACGCGTTCGACGCGCCGGTTGGCGCAACCGGTCACGGCGACCGTGAAGATCGAGAGTGTGGCTAGGGTGAGTGCGGTTCTCCGCATACCTCGGCTCCGATGGCGAGAGGGGGACGTCATTAAAGGTACGCAGGTGACGTGCCTCAGGTGTCATCCACCGAACGCGTTGATTCGAAAAGAGTTATGTTCTCGGCTCCGTACGCACTGTCCGGAGAAGTGGACAGTGAAATGTCCACACTTTCTCCCCCCCCGTTCGATGACATCTGTCTCGAAGAACTTCAAGGTGGTCGCCGGCCTGTCGCTTGCCTGGATGCTCCTCGGCCTCGCGATGTTCGTGATGGACCTGATGACCACGCCGGAGCAGGTCGCCGCAATGCCGGCTGCGCAGCAGGAGATCCGTGCGCTGCGTCCGATGGGGCTAATGGTCGTGTTCGGAATCTCGACCGTGGTCGGCGTGATCGGCGCCCTGGGACTGCTGCTCAGGAAGCGCTGGAGCGTGCAGGCGCTGCTCGTTTCATTGATTGCCGTGGTCGTACAGGGCGTCTGGAGCATCGTCGGGTTGCCCGTTCTCGAGAAGCTCGGCGCCGGCGCGGTGATCCTGCCGCTGATCGTGACGCTGCTCGGCCTGGGCATCTGGCGCTACGCCGCCAAGGCCCACGCGAATGGCTGGCTCGCCTAGGTAGTTTTCGCGCGCACACTCACCCAACAGAGAATGCGGAAGTTTACCACGATCCTCTCGGCCATCGCGCTTGCGGGCGCGCTCTTCGTCGGCGCTCGTGCCGTCGGCCCCGTGCCGCCGCTGGGCGCGCTCCTCGATCCCATCACCGGCGTGTGGGCAATCGCCCGCACCGCGGATCTTCCAGACGAGCAGTCGGTGAATCTGCCGGGAATGTCAGCGCCCGTGGACGTGCGATTCGACGACCGCGCGGTGCCGCACATCTTCGCGGCGACCGAGGAGGACGCAGCGCGAGCGCTGGGGTGGGTGCACGCGCGCGACCGTCTCTTCCAGCTCGAGCTCATCCAGCGTGCCGTCGCCGGCACGCTCACCGAGTTCGTGGGTGAACGCGCCATCGAGCGCGACCGCAGCGCCCGACGGCTGATGTTGCATCACGCGGCCGACGCCAAGTGGAACGCCATTCCCGACACCAGCGCCGTGAAGCGGGTGGTCACGGCGTATATGGAAGGCGTGAACGGATACATCGCCGCGATGCCGGCATCGGCGCTGCCGGTGGAGTACCGATTGCTCAACCGTCGCCCGCGGACGTTTGACCCGCGCGACACCTACTACCTGCTCGTGCGGATGTCGCAGACGCTCAGCTATCAGGAGAGCGAGCTGCAATTGCACGCGCTGACGCAGCTCGTTGGGGCGGAGGCAGCGCAGGCACTGGTCCCGATCGAGGCGCCGATCCAGGAACCGATCGAACCCGTGCCGGGTCGCCGCGACGCGCGGCTTGCCGCGATGGGCCCGCTGCCGGCCCCTGCACGCCCGGACCCGGCGCGGGTCGCCGCGGCGCGCCGCACGCGTGATGCCGCGCTGCAACTCGGCCGCCTCAATCGTCTCGCCTTCGTCTCGAACTCTGACGCGGACTTGGATCTCACGGACGCACTCACGCGCGGCGAGGCCGTCGTGGGCTCCAACAACTGGGCGGTCTCCCCCGCCCGCTCGGCCAGCGGCCACGCGCTGCTTGCCGGCGACCCGCATCTCGAGCTGACGCTGCCCAGCATCTGGTACGAGGCGCATCTCGTCGTGCCCGGTGTGATGGACGTGTACGGCGTGAGTCTGCCGCTCTCGCCAATCATTCCAATCGGATTCAACCGCGACGTGGCCTGGTCGATGACCAACACCGGCAACGACGTCGTGGACTTCTACAAGGAACAGGTGGACGACACGCTCTCGCCGCGGAAGTACTTCGTGGACGGCGTGTGGCGTGACGTCGAGCGGCGCGAAGAACTGTTCCGTGACCACACGGGCCGGGTGATCGCCACCGACACGATGTTCGCCACGCACCGCGGACCGCTGTTCCACACCGCGTTGGGCTGGGTCTCGCAGCGTTGGACGGCGCGCGAGCCCTCCGATGAGGGCAACGCGTTCCGTCAGGCCAGCGGCGCCACCAGCTCGCCGGATTTCTATGCGCGCACGGCGGCATTCCAGACGCCGGCGCAGAATATGATCACGGCGGACCGGCAGGGAAACATTGGCATCCGCTCGACGGGCCGGTATCCGATCCGGCCCGGCAGCGGACGCGGGGACCTCGTGTTCGATGGCACGCTCAGCGCCAACGATTGGGTCGGCAACCAGCCGCTGATGTGGTATCCGCAGGCCTACAACCCGGCGCAGGGTTACTTGGCCAGCGCCAACCAGCAGCCGATCGATCCTCAAGCGCGCAATCAGTACCACGGCAGCGATTGGCCGAGCCCGTGGCGCGCGATGCGCATCAACCGCATCCTGCGCCAGAACGCGCGGGTGAGCGTCGAGGATATGCGGCGCGCGCAGACAGATCCGCAGAGCGAGCTGACGCCCTTCATTCTTGGCGCACTGGCCGAGGCGCAGACGGCGACCAGTGCCGCGGGTGACTGGACCGCAGACGACGAGGCTGCCTTCAAACTCCTCTCGGAATGGGATGCCGCGTTCACACCTTCGAGCAACGCCGCCGTGCTGTACCTCGCGTTCCTGACGGAGCTGGCCAACGCCACGTGGGACGAGTTGGTGCTGCCGGGCGAGAACCGGCGTGTGATGACGCCGCAGCAGGTGATGCTGGTGCGGCTGTTGCGCCATCCGCAGAGCTCGTGGTGGGACGACCGCTCGACCGCCGACGCCGCAGAGACTCGCGACGCCATCGTGCTCCGCGCATTGCGCAAGGCGTGGACGGACACGCGGTCGCGGTTTGGCAACGACCCCGCGACGTGGAAGTGGAGCGACGCGCGAAGCATCAACGTGCATCACCTCGCCGGCCTCGAGGGGTTTGGGCGCACTGGGCTGGCGGTCACGTCCGGTCCGGGAACGCTGTCGCCCTCTGACGCACGCGGGACCCACGGTGCGTCGTGGCGGTTCGTGGTCGAGCTCGCCCCGGAGATTCGCGCGTGGGGCACGTACCCCGGCGGACAGTCCGGCAATCCGGTCTCGGCGCGCTACGCCGATCGCTTGCCGCTCTGGCAGCGCGGCGAACTCGCCGACCTGCGCGTGCCGCGCACCGCGGATGCCCTTGCTGACTCGCTCACGATGTCTCGGCTCACGTTCACTGCGGGAGGGGCGCGCTAATGGGCCGTCTCGTGTGGTTTGCGACCTTGGTGCTGGCGCTGGCGCTGGGCACCTACGGGTTTGGCTGGCTCTCCGTGCCTGTGCTGGCCGTCGCGTGGGCGGCCGTGCGCCGTGAGGATGCCGCGACGCCGATTCTCGCGGCCGTCGCCGGGCTTACGGCGTGGGGCCTGCTCCTGGCCGCGCAGGCGACCTTCGCCCCGATTGGCGACGTGGCGCGTGTGGTGGGGAGCGCGATGCAGGTCGGCGCCGGCGCGCTGACCGGACTGACGTTGGCGTTCCCCGCACTGCTCGCGGGTGCGGCGGCTGGACTGGTGCGCGGTCTCGCACCGAAGGCGTCGTGATGCGTTGCGCCGCGATCCTGGTCGCGCTCGCCCTGGCCACGACCGTGCACGCGCAGGGCGTGCCGCTTCCCCGCCGCGCGCTCGACTCGGTGTTCACGGCCGTCAGTCGCAGCGATGCGCCGGGCTGCGCCGTCGGTATTGCGGAGCGCGGGCGGCCCCGCGTGAGCGCCGGCTACGGGATGGCGGACTTGGAGCGCGGCGTCGCGATCACGCCGCAGTCAATCTTCCACGTCGCGTCGGTCTCCAAGCAGTTCGCCGCCTTCTCGGTGGCCCTGCTGGCCGACGACGGACGCCTCTCGCTCGATGATCCCGTGCGTCGGCACGTGCCGGAACTCCCGGAGTACGCGGCGTCGATCACGATTCGGCAGCTGATCCATCATACGAGCGGGCTTCGTGACCAGTGGAGCCTGCTCGCGGCTGCGGGATGGCGCTTCCCCTCCGATCTCATCACCGAACGTGACGTGATGCAGATCGTCACGCGCCAGCGCGCCCTGAATTTCCAGCCGGGCGCCGAGTATGTGTACTCGAACACCGGCTACACCTTGCTGGCGGTGATCGTGCAGCGCGTGAGCGGACAGTCGCTGCGCGAGTTTGCGCACGAGCGAATCTTCGTGCCGCTCGGGATGACGCAGACGCACTTCCACGATGACTTCCAGATGGTGGTACCGGGCCGGACGTCAGCGTATGAGCCGCGTGGAGGCGGCGCGTGGCGGGTGTCGGAGCCGACGTTCGACACCTACGGCGCCACCTCGCTGTTCTCGACGGTCGGCGATCTGCTGACGTGGATGGAAATGCTCGACGCGCCGCCGGCCCGGTTCGCCGCGGTGGTGCGACAGGCGCAGGAGACGGGCGTGCTCATCGACGGGACGGCGATCAACTACGGGTTCGGCCTGGCACTGAATACCTGGCGCGGCATCCGCGCCGTGGGCCACGACGGGGCAGACGCCGGGTACCGCGCATCCGTTGAGCGCTATCCCGAGCACGGGCTCGCCATTGCCGTGCTCTGCAACGCCTCCAATGCGGGGCCGAACAA
>CAYPYY010000085.1:0-11831 GCA_964414995.1 uncultured Gemmatimonas sp. | reverse complement strand
TCGAGATCAGGACTGATCCACTTGCGGTAGCCCGCGAGCAACGGCGATTCGACGCCCACCCCGACGGGCTTCCACCACCACGCCACATCGTGGTTGCCTGGAACGACGAGCACGGGCACGTGCGCGCGCAACGTGTCGAGCCACTGCTTGGCGGCGCGAAACTGGTGCCGGAAGTTGCGCTGGGTCAGGTCCCCGGCGACGACCACCGCGTCGTAGCGCCGCGCGGCCACGCGCCGCTCGACGGCGTCGGTGTAAGCCGAGACCGCGTGGCGGCCGAAGTGAACGTCGGAGACCTGGAGCAGTCGCACGCGCGTGCGATCAGCCCAGAAGCCGCGCGATCACGGCGTCGGTGTACTGGTCGGTCGTCGCCGTGCCCCCGATGTCACGCGTCACCACCTTGCGCTCGCGCAGTGTGGCCTCGATCGCCGAGCGGATGCGCGTCGAGAGCTCCGGCTGTCCCGCGTGGTCGAGCATCTGGCAGGCGGCGAGCATCACGGCCGTGGGATTGGCGATGCCTTGGCCCGCGATGTCCGGCGCCGTGCCGTGCACGGCCTCGAAGATCCCCGCGCCGTACCCGATGTTCGCGCCCGGCGTGAGCCCGAGTCCGCCCACCAGTCCGCTCGTGAGGTCCGAAAGGATGTCGCCAAAGAGGTTCGTCGTCACGATCACGTCGAAGCGCTCAGGACGCATCACGAGTTCCATCGCGCAGGCATCCACGATCTTGTCGTCGCACGCGACGCGGCCCTCGTACTCCTTGCCGACGGCGCGCGCCGTCTCGAGGAACAGCCCCTGCGAGTACTTGAGGATGTTGGCCTTGTGGACGATGGTGACCTTCTTGCGCCCGAGCTTCACCGCGTGCTCGAACGCGAAGCGCGCGATGCGCTCGGCGCCGTGCCGCGAGACGATCGCCACGGACTGCGCGACCGCGTGCGGATCGTCCCCCACCTTCACGTAGTTCTCGATGCCGACGTAGAGCCCTTCCGTGTTCTCGCGCACGAGCACGATGTCCACGTTGTCGAAGCGCAGGCCCGGCAGCACCGACTTGGCGGGCCGCAGGTTCGCGTAGAGATCGAACTCCTTGCGCAGCGCGACGTTGATGGAGCGGAAGCCCTTGCCGACCGGCGTCTCGAGCGGACCCTTGAGCGCCAGCTTGGTGCGCTTGATGGACTCCAGCGTGGCGTCCGGGATCGGGTCGCCAACTTCCTTCACCGCGGCCATTCCCGCGATCTGGCGGTCCCACTCAATCTTGGCGCCCGCGGCGGCAAGGAGACGAACAGTGGCGTCGGTGATGGCGGGGCCGATGCCGTCGCCGGGAATCAAAGTGGCCTGCAGGGGGGCAGTCATAAACGAGGGGGGAGAATCGAGATCAGGAACTACGGTTCAACCACGAGGTCCGCGAGACGCGCCGCCAGCGCCGCGGTGAGCGCGGGCCCGCCAGGGGCCGCGATGTCCGAGGCCCACACGACCGTGCGCGTGCGCGTATCTACCATCACCAAGCGGAGCACGCCGGCATCGCCCTCGCCGCGCAGCTCCACGGGGATGAGCGCGTGCCGTGTGTCGCCAAGGATGGTGACGAGTCGGAGATTGTCCGCAACGAGCGCGTTGAGTCCATCTCCCGGCTTGGGCAGCGCCGAACGCCAGCGGCCCACGCCGATGGCCATCGGGTCCGACGCGTAGAGCGTGTTGCGTCGCGCCGCGCGAACGACGTCGCCGGCGAAGGCCCACTTGCCCGCGAGCCCGCGCTCCCGCAACGACTCGGCGATGGCCGTATCGAGCTCGGCGCGCAACTGCAGCCAGCTGACCCCACGGCTCCAGCCCACGGTGTCCGCCTTCCAGAGCTGCGTGGGCAGCACGGCCACGCGCACGGCAGCGAAGGACCCAAGCGGCGGACCGACGGGGGCCGCGCCCGCCTCCTGCGCGCGGAGTGCACCGGGCAAAGCCGTGAGCAGCATCGCAAGGAAGAGCCAGGCGCGTATCCGCCGAACGGGGGCCGTGTCAATCCGCGGGGAGTTCACGCCTCGAAAGTTAATCGCCACACGGCGCAGCCTGCACCGCCGAACGCCCAGCGACCGACGTCGCCGAACGCCGCCTGCTCCTCCCGCGTATCCTCGCTGTCGCCCCTCCCACTGGCTCGCGGGAGGCGGTACATATCGGGGCCCGCTCCCACGGGCTTCGCGTGGTAATCGTCGGTCTCGACTCCCCCGGCCTCCGACCCGTTCGCCCGATGCCCCGCTGGCTTTCCGCCCTCATCTGGGCCGCCGTTGCGCTCACCGGCGCCTTCGCGTTCGGCTACCTCGGCCTCCGTCGAGGCGAGACGATCTCGGCCGCGTGGCTGCTCACCGCCGCGGTCTGCACCTATGCGGTCGGGTATCGCTTCTACTCGAAGATCATCGCCGCGAAGATCTTCGCACTCGACGCCACGCGCGCCACGCCGGCCGAGCGACTTGCCGACGGCCGCGACTATGTCCCGACGAACAAGTGGATCGTCTTCGGGCACCACTTTGCGGCCATCTCGGGGCCCGGGCCACTCGTGGGTCCGACGCTCGCGGCCCAGTTCGGCTTCCTGCCCGGCGCGCTCTGGATCATCGTCGGCGTCGCCCTCGGCGGCGCGGTGCAGGACTTCGTGATTCTCTGCGCGAGCACGCGGCGCGACGGCAAGTCGCTCGGACAGATGGCCAAGGAGGAGATCGGCCCGGTGGCGGGCTACACCGCCCTCGTCGCCGTGATGGGGATTATGGTGATCCTCATCTCCGTGCTCGCGCTGGTGGTGGTGAACGCACTGCGCGACTCGGCGTGGGCCACGGTGACGGTGGGGCTCACGATTCCCATCGCGATGCTGATGGGCGTGTATATGCGCTTCATCCGACCGGGGGCAGTGCTGGAGACGAGCGTGATCGGCCTCGTGCTGCTCATCGTGTCGCTCTACGCGGGCCAGTGGGCGGCGGAACATCCGACGCTTGGACCGCTGTTCACGCTCGACGCCAAGACGCTGGCCGTGTCAGTGATGGTCTATGGATTCGCGGCCTCGGTGATTCCCGTCTGGCTGCTGCTCGCACCGCGCGACTACCTCTCGGCGTTCGTGAAGATCGGCGTCGTGCTCGCGCTCGCCGTGGGCATCCTGCTCGTGCTGCCGCCGCTGCAGATGCCGGCGGTCACGCAGTTCATTGACGGCACGGGGCCCGTGTTCGCGGGAAAGCTGTTCCCATTCGTGTTCATCACGATCGCCTGCGGTGCCATCAGCGGCTTTCACGCGCTCATTGCCAGCGGCACGACGCCGAAGCTGCTCGAGAACGAGGCCGACGCCCGGATGGTCGGCTACGGCGGAATGCTCACCGAGTCGCTCGTGGCGGTGATGGCGCTCATTGCCGCCTGCGTGCTGACGCCCGGCGTCTACTTCGCGATCAACGCGCCGGCGGGCATCATCGGCACCACCGCCGAGCGCGCGGCGGAGGTCATCGCGACCTGGGGCTTCGTGCTCAGGCCGGAGGAGCTCACGCTGCTGGCGCAGCAGGTGGAAGAGAGCTCGCTGCTCTCGCGCACTGGTGGTGCGCCGTCACTCGCAGTGGGTATGGCCCGCATCTTCGCAAGCGTCCTCGGTGGCGACACCGCGATGGCCCTGTGGTATCACTTCGCCCTGATGTTCGAGGCGCTGTTCATCCTCACCACCGTGGACGCCGGCACGCGCGTGGGCCGCTTTATGCTGCAGGACCTCGGCAAGCACGTGTGGGAGCCGTTCGGGCGCGTGTCGTGGTACCCGGCGGTGGTGTTGGCCAGCCTGATGGTGGTCGGGATGTGGGGCTACTTCCTGTACCAGGGCGTGACGGATCCGCTCGGCGGCATCAACTCGCTGTGGCCGCTGTTTGGTATCTCCAACCAACTGCTGGCGACGGTCGCGCTGTGCGTGGGCACGACGATCATCATCAAGATGGGCAAGGCACGCTACGCGTTCGTCACGCTGCTTCCGATGGCCTGGCTCGTCGTCGTGACCACCACCGCAAGTCTCACGAAGATCTTCGGCAGCGATCCGCGCGTCGGGTTCCTCTCGCACGCCGCCAGCTTCAAGGCCAAGCTCGCGTCGGGCGAGCTGCCTGCGGGCGTGAAGGATATTGCGAGCGCGGAGCGGCTGATTTTCAACGACCACCTGAATGCCGTGGTGGCCGGCTTCTTCCTGCTCGCCGCAGCCGTGATCATCCTCGATTCACTGTACACGTGGTGGCGCGTGCTCTCCGGGCGCGCGCCGATGCAGACGCAGGAAACTCCGTATGTGCCATCCGCGCGTGCGGCCTGATCCGCTCACAGTGGCCCTCGTCCTTCCCTCTCCCGCAACCTCACGCCGCACGATGCGCCGACTTCTCGCTCTCGCCCTGACCGCCGCTGCGCCGGCCCTCGCGTTCGCGCAGCAACCGACCTTCGACCTCTCGGTCGCCAACATTATGCGCGGGCCGGAGCTCTACGGCCGCGAGCCATCGCAGGTGCAATGGACCGCCGATGGGCAGTGGGTCTACTTCCGCTGGCTGCCCGCCGGTGCCGCGTGGCACGAGCAGTTGAAGCCGTATCGCGTAGCCGCCCGCGCGGGCGCCACGCCCGAGCAGGTCACCGCAGCCCATATGGATTCGGTGGCGCCGATGCTCGCGTCCGGCCCGCGCTCGCGCGATGGCCGCGTGCGCGTGGTGGCAGCGAATGGCGACATTTGGACGCAGCAGTTCAACGCGGGCCGGGTGACGCTGCGCCGCATCACGGAAACCACGGCCAACGAAGGCGCGCCGCGGATCGCGCCCGACGGCCGCACGCTCTACTTCGTGCGCGACAACAACGCGTTCGCGTTCGACCTCGCCACGGGCCTCACACGGCAGCTCACCGATATCCGCAGCGGGACCGCACCACGCGAGCCCGAGGAGCCCAAGGGACAGCGCGCCGCACTCGCCAAGCAGCAGCGCGACCTGCTGGAGTATGTCCGCGAACGTCTGCGCGCCGACTCACTGCAGCGCGCCGAGCGCATTGCAGCCGAGGGCCGTCGGCTCCCAGTCATCTGGATTCCGCAAGCGGAACGCATTGGTCAGCTCTCGATCTCTCCGGACGGCAAGAGCGCGCTGCTCTCGACGTTCACGCAGCCGCAGGGCACGCGCGGCTCCGATGTGCCCGATTACATCACCGTGGACGGATATCCGCGGATGATTCCGGGCCGCACGAAGGTCGGCGACGCGCAGACCACCACCAAGATCGGCCACATTGACTTCGCCTCGGGCAAGGTGACCTGGCTCAAGCTCTCGCCTGATTCCACCAGCGCCGCAGGCGATGCCTTCGGGGGCACGTGGAACGCCTCGGGGTCGCACGCCATCGTGCGCGTCACGAGCGCGGACTTCAAGCACCGCTGGATCTACAGTGTGGCCTCCGCCGGCGGCGCGATGACCCTGGTGGATGCGCTGCGCGACGAAGCGTGGGTGAACGGCCCCTGCTTCACCTGCAGCGGCTGGACGGCCGATGACCGGATCTGGTTTGTCTCCGAGGCCACGGGCTACTCGCATCTCTACGCTGTGAAGCCCGACGGCTCGGCGCGTACCGCACTCACCAGCGGCAACTGGGAAGTGCTCGAGGTCAGCGTCTCGGACGACGAGCGGTTCTTCGAACTCAACACCAGCGAGCCGAGCCCCTACACGCGTCAGGCGTATCGAATGCCCATCACTGGGGGCGCACGCACGCGCGTCACCACCGGCGACGGCGGCCACTCGCTCACGATGGCGCCCGACGGCCAGCGATTCGCGACGGTGTACTCCGAAGCGAACCTGCCGCCCGAGCTCTACCTCGGTCGTGTCGGACAGCCGCAGACTCAAGCGCAGCGCGTCACGACCTCCACCACCGAGGAGTTCCGCCGCTACAGCTGGCTCAAGCCAGAGATCGTGATGATTCCCGGCGAGGACGGCACGCCGGTGCCGGCGCGCATCTATCGGCCCGAGCAGGTCGGCGCGCGCGCCAACGGTGCAGGCGTGATCTTCGTGCACGGCGCGGGCTACCTGCACAACGTGCACAATTGGTGGTCCACGTATGCCCGCGAGTATATGTTCCACCACCTGCTCGCGACCAAGGGCTACGTGGTGCTCGACATCGACTACCGCGGCTCGGCGGGCTACGGGCGCGATTGGCGCACCGCCATCTACCGCCATATGGGCGGCTGGGACATCAACGACCAGGTGAGCGGCTCCAAGTATCTCACGCGCAACTTCGG
Source organism: uncultured Gemmatimonas sp. (assembly GCA_964414995.1). Lineage (GTDB taxonomy): Bacteria > Gemmatimonadota > Gemmatimonadetes > Gemmatimonadales > Gemmatimonadaceae > Pseudogemmatithrix. The sequence goes on along the minus strand of CAYPYY010000085.1, from coordinate 5,608 downwards.
CATCAACCCCGAGCGCGTGGGTATCTACGGCGGCTCCTACGGCGGCTTCACCACGCTGATGGCGCTGTTCAACCATCAGCAGTACTTCGGCGCTGGTGCCGCGCTGCGGTCCGTCACCGACTGGGCGCACTACAACCACGGCTACACGGGCCGCATCCTCAATCTCCCGCAGAACGACACGCTCTCGTATCGGCGGTCATCGCCGATCTTCTTCGCCGAGGGGTTGCAGGATCCGCTCCTCATCGCGCACGGGATGATTGACACCAACGTGCAGTTCCAAGACGTGGTGCAGCTCGCGCAGCGCCTGATCGAACTGGGCAAGGAAGGCTGGGAGATGGCCGTGTACCCCGTGGAGGACCACGGCTTCGTGCGCCCGACGTCGTGGACGGATGAGTATCGCCGCATCCTCGAGCTGTTCGATCGCACGATCGGGCCGAACGGGAGCAAGGCGCCGCGATGAAGCGGCTGGCGGCCATCCTCCGGCGCATCATCGGTGCGCCCGACTACGCGGCCTACGTCGCGCACGTCCGGGCGCACCATCCGGGATGTGAGCCGATGAGTGAACGGGAGTTTCTCGCCGAGCGCCTGACGGCGCGGTACGAACGGCCCGGCGCGAAGTGCTGCTGACGGTGGCCGGCGCGGTCCGCTACTGCGACCGCGCCGGCGCCGGCACCACGAGCGCAAAGAGAAGCGTCGCGACCAATGCGATGCTCGCGCCCATCAGGAACGCGGTCTCTGCTCCATACGCGTCCCACACGACGCCAAAGAGCACGCTCGCCGGCAGCGCCGCGAGGCCCACCGCACCATTGAACCATCCAAACGCCGCCCCGCGGCGACTCGGTGGCGCCAAGTCCGCCACGAGCGCCTTCTCCGTGCCCTCCGCCATCCCGAAATAGAGGCCGTACACGAGGAACAACGCCCACGCGTGCCACTGCGTCGAGGCAACGGCGAATCCCACGTACACCGCGGCATAGATGCCCCAGCCGCCGAGAATCACCGGGCGCCGGCCGATCCGGTCAGACCAGCCGCCAGCCACGAGCGACGATGACGACTTCACCACGTGTAGCGCCGCCCAGAGAATGGGGATCAGCGCCGCAGGTACGCCAAGCTGGGACGCGCGCAGCAACAGAAATGCGTCAGTCGAGAGCGCGAGCGTGAAGAGAAAGATCACGGCAAGCATACGCCAGAAGGGTGCGCCGAGCGGTACCGCACTCGGTGCGTCCGGTGCGATGAGAGGCGGACCCTCCACATCGCGCTCGATCTTTGGTACGTCGGCGCTGACGATCCGCTCGCCGGTAGGCACGCGCGGCGACTCGCGCACGAAGAACACCAACAGTGCGAGCGAAAGGAAACCCGGCAGCGCCGTCCAGAAGAAGAGCGTACGCAGATCCGTCCATTGGAACGTGAGCGCCGCCCACGCAATCAGCGGGCCGAACACGGCGCCAAAGTTGTCCGCGCCGCGGTGGAAGCCGTACGCGTAGCCCCGCTGCTCGGGTGGTACGGAGTCCGCAATCAACGCGTCGCGCGGCGCCGTGCGAATGCCCTTGCCGAAGCGATCACTCACGCGAATCGCCAACACCTGCCCGGCGCTCTGCGCCAGCCCGATCAGCGGGCGCGCGGTGGACGCAATCAGATAGCCGAGCACCACCAGCGGCTTGCGGCGCTGCGTGCGGTCGGACCACCAGCCCGCAGGGATGCGCAGCAGGGCCGAGGCGCTCTCGGCGAAGCCTTCGATGACGCCGAGGCCCGCGGCGGAGACGCCGAGGACGGTGGAGAGGAAGATCGGAAGCAGTGGATAGACCAGCTCGCTCGAAACGTCCGTGAGGAAACTCACGGCGGCGAGGACGCGCACGTTACGTGGGAGCGGGGCGGCGTTCCCGCGCGACTCCGCCGGCGTGCCGATCGATGTCACGCGAGCCACCGCACGCCGGCTTCGGGTCGCATCGTGAACCACTCGGCCTTGCCCGCCCGCGCGGGGAACGCCTCGCGATACGCTGCGCTCCAACGCGCCGTCACCTCGTCGGCGACGTCGGCGTCAGCGATGGCCCACACCGCGCCGCCGAATCCCGCGCCGAAAGCGGACGCCGCGTGCGCGCCGCTCGCCATTGCCGCGCGTGCGAGGAAGCTCGTCTCGGGCACTTGGTTGCGCAGCGCGGTCTCCGCACCTTGCTGCGACTCCACCGCCCAGCGGCCGAGCGCCGCGCCGTCGGCCGCGCTGATGGCCGCGAGCGCGCCGGGCACCACCACTTCGGTTTCCCGACGAAACTGGGCCAGCCGCGCGAGTGCCCACGGTGCATCGTCAAATCCGTACGCGAGGCGCTCGAGTCGGTCCGCCGCATCGGGCGACGACGCGAGCACGTCGGCGAGCGCGACGTCACTGCGCTCCGTGGCGCGATTCCAACGCTGCACGAGCGCGCGCACAAGATCCGCGGCGCGGTTGTAGTCCGCCTGTGCTCCACCAGTCTTGGTCGCGCGCACACCGCTCACCGCCACCAGGATGCGCCAGTGCTTGGGAAAGGTGGCTTGCCCCATCAGCGCAGCCGGCAGATACCGAAACGCGCCGACCGTCCCCACTTCATTGCAGAGAATCGCCACGTGGTCCTGCGCTCCGCCGCGCGTGCCAACGCCGCGCTCGCCCGCCCAGGGTCCGAACGGCGCCCCCATCTCCACGGCGCCGCAATACTCGGCGAACGCCAGCCGCGAGCTCAGGTGGCGCTGCCACTCGGGACGCGCTTCCAGCTCGTTGGCCTCCGCCACGGCGAGCGCGAGGAGCGTGACGAACGCACTCGAGCTCGACAAGCCGGCACTGCGCGGCAGCGTACTCGTGGAGAGCACACGCACCCCACTGCGCAGCGGGGCGAAGTCGCGGGCAAGTCGTCGGGCGACCGCTGCGACGTAGGTGCCACCGTGCGCGCCGCCGGGTCGTGCGTCACGCCTGAGCGGAATGCGCGCCCGCTTGCCCGTCTTCGCATCCTCCAGGTCAATGACGGGCGCGTCGAGTGCGCTGATCTCGGCGGTGATGCCCTCGCCAACGGCGCAGGTCATCGATGGCCCGCCGCCGTAGTCCACGTGCTTTCCGAAGAGCTCGATGCGCCCAGGGACGAACAGCGCCTGCCTCACGCGGATGCCGGGCGATGCGCGAGGCGTGCCTCGAGCGCGGCAACATCGCGGCGGTGCGTGAGGTCGAGCACCGCGAGCCGCTGCGGTATCGCGGCGATGCGTGTCCCGCGCGCGATGGCGCGCCGCACCGCATCCTGCAGCTCGAGCTCCCCGCGCGGCGAGGGCTGCACGGCGTCGCAGTCGTCGAAAATCGCGTCGGTGAAGCGCCAGATGTTCATTGACACGGACTTCCCTGGCGCCAGCATCAGCGGATGGTCGGCAGACGGCTTCTCGACGATCTCTCGGAGGGCACCGTCGGGCGTGATGTCCATCAGCGCGAACCGGGCGACACGCCCGGGCTCAATCAGCCCATCGGCCACCAGCGCGTCAGCGTCGAACGCGATGACGGCTGGTCCATCGGCTTCGACCAACGCGCGCACCGCCGGCGCGGGATACAGGTTGTCGGCATTGCACATCAGAAAATGCCGCGCGCCGTCGGTGTCCCTCGGCGCTCCGCCTGCACCAGTCACCGCCGCTCGCGCGCTGCGCAGCGCATCGGCCGTGCCACGCGGCTCATCCTGCACGGCGTACTGTACGCGCACGCGAGAGTGCGCGTGTGCGTCGAAGTACGCGCGCACCGGCGAAGCGCCCGGTGCGACGACAAACACCGCGTCCGTCACGCCGCCATCGGCGAGCGCATCGAGGATGTGATCCAGAAACGGACGTCCGGCGATCGGCATCAGACCCTTGGTGCCCGACGCGGCCGCGGCCTGCTGCTCGGCGCTGAGTGCCGCCCCGTCATCCGTGCGCAGACGCGACCCGAGTCCGCGCGCCAGGATCACCACCAGCGTCGCGCGCGGAGCGCTCACGCCGCCTCCCGGAATCCCCGCAGGATGCGCCAGGCGCCCGCGCCACTGACGACGAACACGGCGCCCCACATCGCGGCGAGCGTGACGTTCCCCAGGAGATATGCGCCGACGCCGAACAGCGCCGCGTACACGAACAGGATGCCGCTCACCCAGCCCAGCAGCGCCTGCGCAAACGAGTCGGGCGACGCCTGCACGCCGACAGCGGCGCGAATGCGAGTCCAACCGGGGCCTGCAGGACGGACCAGTAGATAAAAGCGCTTGAGGACCTCTTCGTCCGTCCGCGGCCCGAGGTAGGTCGCCAGCAGCCAGATGACCGTGGTGAAACCGACGCTGATCAACAAGACGTGATGGCCCGGGATCTCCGCGCCGCCGCGCCGCATCACCTCGAGCACGATCGCCACCCCGAACGAGCCGATCATCGCCGCCACCTCAGCCGTCGCGTTCACGCGCCACCAGTACCAGCGCAACAGGTACAGCAGTCCCGTGCCGGCCCCGATCGACAACAGCAGGGTGAATCCCGTCTTCGCGGTCTCGAGATAGAACGTGAGCGCCGAGGCCACGAGCATTAGCAGCGCGGTCACGATCCGACCCACGAACACATAGTGCTTCTCGGTTGCATCGGGCCGCACGAACCGGCGGTAGAGGTCGTGCACGAGATAGCTCGTGCCCCAGTTCAGGTGCGTCACGATGGTCGACACGTACGCCGCCAGGAGTCCGGCCACCATCAGACCCAGCCAGCCGACCGGCAGGAACGTGAGCATCGCCGGGTACGCGATGTCGTTGCCAATCAGATTGCGCGGGACGTCCGGGAACGCGCGCGCGATGTCATCGAGCGTCGGGAACACGAGGATCGACGAGAGCGCCACAAGAATCCACGGCCACGTCCGCAGCCCGTAGTGCAGTGCATTGAAGAGCAACGTGCCCTTGAGCGCATCCGACTCCGTCTTCGCCGCAAGCATTCGCTGCGCGATGTAGCTGCCGCCGCCGGGCTCGGCCCCGGGATACCACACCGACCACCACTGCACCACGAGCGGCAGGATGAACACCGTGAGGGCCACGCTCCAATTGCTGAAGTCCGGAAGGAACGCAATGCTCTCCGCCGGCAACTTGGCGACCAGCCCTTCCAGCCCGCCGACCTCAGGGCGCTGCAGCGCGAAGTAGGCCGCGGCAAACGATCCCGCCATCGCGATGCCGAACTGAAGGAGGTCGGCGACCAGCACGCCCCAGAGACCGGACACGGCGGCAAACCCAACATTGAACACGGCGCAGATGGCCAACGTCTGCCACATCGGCCAGCCAAGGAGGATGGATGCGATCTTCGCGGCGGCGAGGTTCACCGTCGCCATAATGACCGCGTTGAACACGAGCCCGAGATACACGGCGCGGAACCCCCGCACGAAGCTCGCCGCGCGCCCCGAGTACCGGATCTCGTAGAACTCGAGGTCGGTGAGTACCCCGGAGCGCCGCCACATCCGGGCGTAGAACATCACCGTCGCCATTCCCGTCAGCAGGAATGCCCACCACACCCAGTTGCCCGCCACGCCACCGCCGCGCACGAGGTCCGTGACGAGATTCGGCGTGTCGGTGCTGAAGGTCGTCGCGACCATCGAGATGCCGATGAGCCACCACGGCGCCGCGCG
>CAYPYY010000084.1:0-11977 GCA_964414995.1 uncultured Gemmatimonas sp. | reverse complement strand
CTCGCCCTCGGCGAGCGCGGCGATCAACTGCTTGTCGTGCCGTTCGGCGAGATACGAGAACGTGTGCCCCTGCGGGATGCTGCCGTCGCCGCAGCTCGCGCAACGCGCCGCGAGAATCGCGCGACCACGCGTGGCTTGTTCGTCGGTAGCGCGCAGCGTCGTGACGTAGGTGACCACTGCCCAGCGCTGCGCGGGCGTGAGGTCGGCCATTCCGCTCATCGCCGTGCCGCGAATGCCGACGGAGACCACGCGGTACATAATCGCCGGCGTGACGTCGGCCATCAGTTCGCGGTCGGCGAGTGGCGTGGGCGGCGGCGTCATTCCGGCGGCGGCAAATCCGTCGCCGCGTCCGGTGGCGCCGTGGCAGGAGGCGCAGCGCGTCTCGTAGATGCGCTGTCCTTCGGCGAGATCTACCGGGGCGGTCGGGAAGTCGAGCGAAGCATCCGGCCCTAGGAGCTCGGTGAGCTTCTGTTGCACCGGCGCGAGTTCAGCCGGCGGCGCCTTGCGAGTGACCAGCGCCTGCAACTGCTCAACGAGCGCGACGAGCTGCGGCGCGCGCTCATCGGCGACGCGGCCGGCCACGGTCTTGGCATCAGCAAGGAAGGCGACGGCTTCGTCGTACTCGAGCTGCAGCACGATCTGGCCGCGCTCGTCCATTCCCTTTTGATATTCGTCCACGGCCACGCCAACGATGCTGGCGAGTCGGCGCGCGGGGCTTTCCTGCGCGGCAGCGGCGACGGGGCCGCCGAGGATGACGGCGGCGGCGAGCGCACGGATGAGAATCGTTCTCAATAGCATTGCACTCGGAAACTACGCAAATCCCGAGTAAAAAACAGGGGGTTCGACTACCCCTCCAAAACCACCACCGCGCCCGCCACCCCATCCGTGTGGCTCAGCGTCAGATGCACCCGCCGCACCGCGAGTTCCGACGCTCGCGCCGCCGCGCGACCAGTGAACCGCAGCTCAGGCGCGCCCTCCGCCCCGCGCCACACCTCGGCTTCCTTCCAGCCGATCTTCTTGGCCTCGTCGGAGCCCGTCAGCGCCTTGAACGCCGCCTCCTTGGCCGCGAGCCGCGCCGCTAGATGCATCGCCGGCCGCGCACGCGCCAGGGCGTACTCCTGCTCGTGTGCCGTGAACAGCCGGTCGAGCGCGCGCTGCTCCTTGGCCGCGAGCATCGCCTCCACGCGCGCAATCTCCACGAGATCAAAGCCGACGCCCACGATCATCGCACCGTCCCCCCAAGTACGCGCCGCCAGAATGCGCCGCGGCGCCCCCGCGGATCGGCGAGCGGCGCGAGCGCCGCCTCCCACCAATCATCGGCGGCGCGGAACACCCGTTGAACTTGCGTTACCCAAGCCTCCCACGCTTCGCGGCCCTCAACGGCGGCTGCCGCAGCCCGAAGCGCCGCCAACTCACGCCACAGCGGTGCCGCCAACAGCTCCAGCTCCGCCCCCAGCGCCCGCCGATCCGGCGCCGACTGCGCGTGCTTGCGCTCCGCCAGCGAGAGAATCGCCTGGCGAAACTGTCGCTCCAACTTCACCGCGTCGAACGCTCCCACCTGCTGCTCGACCGTCGTCGCGCGATGCGCGATGCGCCGCGCCTCGAGCAACGGCGCAAACGCGACATCGTGATCCGAGCCGGGCGCCGAGGGCACCGCGAGCGCGCGCAGCGAACGCGTGAACTCGGGCAGTGCGTACTCAGGCGTCACTGGCAGAGTAGCGATAGTCGCCGTCGAGCTCGCGGTCGCAGATGGCGGCCCGCTCGCCGGTGCGAGTCTCGAACTTGAGCACGAAGTCCGGCAGGCGCTCGATCGTGAAGCCCTCGCGCGGCATCCCCAGCGCGCGAATCGCGGTCTCGATGGATTCGGGGTCGCCCTCGACCTCCACGAGCGTGTCCATCCGCGGATACCGCTCGAACCGCACGGTCGCGCCCGCGTACCGGTACTGCGCGATCTCGCGGTCAATCTCGCGCGTGATCACGTAGCCCATCGCTTCGAGGATGTGCGCCAGGGCCGCCGGATCGGACGCGCCGACCGTGTGCTCCTCGCGCACCTTGAAGCCGTCGCTGTAGGTCGTTGGGCCCTTGAAGTCGAGCGACGTGCGCAGCTCCTCACCGCGATACACGCGCAGCCGCAGCACGTGATCCTTGAGCGCGAGCGCGCGATCCGGTGTGTCATAGCGACGGTCCTCGAGCCGCCCCGCGTACTCCAGCGTGGCCCCCGCCGCCTCGAGGCGCGCGCGCGCCGCACGCACGCTCGCCTCGTCCGTCAGCACACCCTTGAGTTCGACTTCACGCATCGAGAACCGCCTCCAGCACACGCGAGGTGTTGGCAAAGTCGTCAAAGCAGGCCACCGGCTCGTGTGCCTCGAGCTCCGCGCGCGGGAATCCCCCGGTGGCCACGGCAATGGCCCGCGCGCCGATGCCGCGCCCGCAGGTCACATCGTACGGCGTGTCACCGATGATGACCAGCTTGTCGCCCGCCACCTCGCGCCCGAGCAACGCGCTGGCACGCGAGCGCGCGATCGGCGGCAACTGCGGACGGTCCTCGTGATCAGAGCCAAACGCGCCCACGCGAAACCGCGCCGGCGCAATGCGCACCGCGCGCAGCTTCACGTCCGCGCCCTCAACCAGGTTGCCGGTGAGCAACCCCAGCACGAGTCCGTCGTGCGCCTCCACCGCGTCGAGCAGCGGAAACACTCCAGCCAGCGCTCTCGCCTTGTGCGCGCCGCCCTCGAGCGAGGCGCGCAGCAACTCGAGATACCGCGTGGTCACGGTGTCCATCCGCGCGTCAATCGTGGCGTCGTCGAATCCTTCGAGACGCATTGCCTCGCGCACGATCAGCTTGTCCGTCTTGCCGCCGTAGCGATACGACTTGGGCCCCGCAGTGCCGAACACCTCGGTGAGCGCCGACTCCATTGCCTCGCGTCCGGCGCCGTCGGAGTTGAGCAGCGTGCCGTCGATGTCGAACAGGACGACCTTCATCGCCGCGCGAGGTAGAGTCCGCCGAGCACCGCCGCCGCGCCCACACCCTGATACAGCGTGGGCACTTCACCGAGCGCAATCCACGCCACAATCACCGCCACGATCGGCTGCAGGTTGGCAAACATCGCCGTGCGCGTGGGTCCGATGGCGCGCACACCGTAGTACCAGATCAGGTACGCGACGACCATCGCGAGCACGCCCGAGTACACGACCGCGCCCCACACCGTCGGCGTGATGGCGTTCCAGTCCGTCTTGAGCAGCTCCGGCGTGGAGAACAGCGCGAGCGGCACGACGCCACCGACCAGCGTCCACGCGGCCACCTGCGCCGGCTCCACGCGCTGCGCCAACGGCACGAGGCCATTCGTATAGAAGGCCCACACGACCACGGCGAGCAGGATGAGCAAGTCGCCGATGAGGTGGCCCGTGCCGTCGGCGGTCACGGAGCCGCCGAGCACGAGGAACACGCCGCTGATGCTGATGGCGATTCCTGCCACGGCCTTGAGCGGCAACTTGTCGTGGCCGTAGAAGCGCGCGACCATCGCCACCACCGCCGGGCTTGCCGCGACGACGAGCGAGGCGGTGCCCGCGCGCGTCATCGAGAGGCCCTTCAGGAAGAAGTACTGGTAGATGAAGTGGCCGAGCACGCCGAGGGCCATCAGGCGATTGCGATCGGCGCGCTCGGGCCGCAGCCCCGGCCGTGCATAGGCCAGCGCCAAGAGGATCACACAGGCGAGGGACATCCGGAGCGTATTGAACGCATTCGGCGTCATCACCTGCGTGCCGTACTTCATCACGCTGAAGTTGACGCCCCAGATGACCGCCATCCCGATGAGGGCGAATTCGGTGGCGCGCGAGGCGCGCGATGTTGCGGTCATAGCTCGGGTGGAATCTAGCGGGTTCGGCAGACGAATACGGGTGCGCCCCCGCGAGTGCCGCGCTAGCTTCAGGGATGCACGTCTCCTTTGCGCTCTTCGCCGACGCGGCGAACATCTCCCAGGAAGGGAAACTCAACATCCTCGGCGTCTTCGACGCGCTGCACGTGGCGCAGTTGCCGGCGGTGCATCCACGGGCGACGCTGGTGGTGCGGCTGAAGGCGCTGCCGGACGATGTGGGGCGGCACACCCTAGGCTTCGTGTGGGTGGGCCCGTCGGGCGACGAGATGTGGTCGAGCTCGGGCGAGCTCGAGGTCGGGGCGCCGCCGCCGGGCGCGACGGAGCTCGACGTGCCGGTGATCGCGGCGATCGACCTGCCGATCCAGAGCGCCGGGACGCACGTGATGCGGGTGGCGCTCGATGGGGACCTGTGCGCGGAGCTGGTGCTCCACGTGCGCGCGGGGGCGGCGGTGATGCCGGTGAGTGGGATGGTGAGCTAGCGGGAGTCAACTCCGGTAGGCCACGGCACGTTGATCGGCGGCACTCGCCGGCTTTCACTACCACGACTGGATCCAGCACCACGACTTCAACTTCGAGGCCGAGGGCCAGGCAGGCGGCCACAAGCCTGGGTTTGGGCAAGCCGGCTTCGTGCAAGCTCGGCCCCAATTGCGCCGACCGCACCCCATCCGGCTGCTGCGCTTGCGAAGCCTCGCTCTAGAATCCGATTCGAACGTCTCTCGCGTCGACGTTCTCGACCGTCGCGACGGCGCGAGTCGCGGGGTCGACGCTGAAGATACGCTTGAACACGTGATCGACGAACTGCGCCGCGGTGTCTACCTCGTTGCCGAACGTGATGATCAGGGTGCGCGGCGGCGTTGTGCCGTAAACCGTCAAGTCCGTTGGGCCAGCTGAATCGCGATATGCAATGCCTGCGGAGTCTAGATACCCCTTTACCTGCTCATAGTATGGCTCGGACCACTGAACGAGCGGGAAATCGCACCGCAGAGTTACATCGCCTTGAGCACGAACGAGCTTTCGCAATTGAACAAAGCGATCGTCACCGCTCACCTCAATGAAGAGGATCGCACCATCGTATCCGCGGAAGTACAGCATCTCGATCATCGCACGCATTCGCGCGGCATCGAGATTCTTGTGAACCGCGGGTTTGGACGGTCCTGACAGCCGCAAGACCACAACCAGTAGTAATGCAACGCCACTGACATAGAGTAGGAGTTTCATCAATCCTCGGGTGTACTCTCGAACCACGACTTGAGCGCTCCCCACAGTTCGCCCGCAGCCTTTCCCAGCTCTTGTGCCCGCTGTTGCGTTTGTGTTGATGGCGCGGGCATCGGCACCCCGGAGGAACCTGCGGCAAACCCCTGTACTGCGCCAACGGTCAGTTGGAAGGCATCATTGGCCGCGAGAGCCGCACCCAGGCCCGGGTTTGATGAGTTCGGAGCCCAGCGACCGTCCGCTGTCCGAGGCTGAAGACTGCCGCCACGATTCACTCCGACTTGGTTTGGATAGCCCATCGAGGCGCCGACGGCGGTACCCGCGACGGTGTTCAAGGCACCAGCTTTCGCGTACGGAAGCACCACCTGCATCGTCGTTACCGCAACCGTTACGGCAGTAGTCGCTCTTGCGACGGCCGCAGCCGCGGCGGCCTGAATCGCCGGCAGATTCTGGGACAGAACCAGCGCGAGGTCGACTCCCGTGAGGCCGAAAGGATCCGACCTGTTGACGGGGTCGCCATCGGCGAACCCATACAGGTTGAGCCCGCCGGCGAGCCCGATCGGGTCAGGTTGCGTGAACCGACCCGGGCTACCGCGAACCTACGACCGGCGGCGGCGAGCGGCAATCGCCGCGGGTTGCCTCACCCAACCGGCGTTGGAGCTGACGGCCGCACGCGGCCGCAGCTCAACGTAATGGTTAGGCTGAATCAATCGCACGGCTGGCCATCGCTCGCAGCGCGTACAGCCGTGCGGTGAGACCTAGGACGACAAGCGCGAGACCGATTGGCGCGTGCTCGAAGTTCCATAACAATCGACCAAGCCCGTCGCGCACGAGGAGGAGGATGTTGTATACCGTGAATCCCGCAAACTCGAGCCGCAACAGGAACCGACCGGCTGCGAACCTACCGGCAGCGCGCAAACCGACGAGTAGAGTTGCGACGAGCAGGATGCCAAGCACACTCGCCACCGGTATCTGCCACGCGTAGTTGCGCCCGATCGATTCATCGCCACCGAAGCCGAAGGAGTATCGGTCGATGGCAAGGCAGGCTATTGCACTGAGGACCGCGAGCCGTGAGCGCACCGTGACGTTTTTGCTTGGCGTGATCATCATCGGCACGAAGGGATGTAGAGGAGATCCATGCCGGGCACCCGTTTGCTGCACTGATAGAACTGCCGCGCGTGATTCTCGTAGCGTACCGACGCCCGCCAGTGGTCGATGTAGCCGCCAGTGCCCTGGATCATGGTCGCATACGCGTGGCCAAGTTCGTGTGCCAGCACAACACTCTTCTGAACGTCCTGCTGTGAGCCCGTGCCCACCCTTAGGGCAAACGCGTTGCGGTCATTCATCCATCCGAATCCAGTCCGTCCAGCTTCGACGCCGATTACAAGCGTGTCAGGGCTCGCCTCGAGCGCCGCCATCATTCCCAGCAGTGCTTTGCCTGCATTCGCGCGGTCCTCGTTCTTCGACCGCGACATGGCACGCGCTTCGTTCTGGAGCTGACGGAAGAGCGCGCGAGCCTCTTCTCCGTGAAACACCACCGCGAGTCCAAACGGGTCGCTGCCGTTGATTGGATCGCCCTCGGAATAGCCGTAGAGATTCAGGCCCCCCGCCAGCCCGATCGGGTCAGGTTGCGTGAACCGACCCGCACTACCGCGAACCTACGACCGGCGGCGGCGAGTGGCAATCGCCGCGGTTTGCCTCACCCAACCGGCGTTGGAGCTGACGGCCGCGTGCGGCCGCAAGTCAACGTGATGGTTAGGCAGTACGAAGGCCAGCGCACCCAAGTAGCGACTACGGCAACTAGCTCGAGTTCGAATCCAATTCTCGCAGTTGTGCCAATAGCCACGTTCCGAAGTCTGGCGTAACAAGCTCCGGCACTTGTTCACTGTCGCGCTCGTGATCCCAGAACACGACGTCGAAATGCAGTTCGGCACCGCGAGAACGCAAGCAATACAAGCCTCCACCACCATCGCGCATTATCGGCAGGAGTGATCTCGCGAGCGAGGGCTGGAGGTGATTTCGCTCCCTATCCAGCGCAACGGTCACATCGAGGAAGGGCGGAGTATCGCTCCCCGCGCCGAGTACCTCCAGGTCCCCGGCTCCGCCCCAGCCGAAATCACGGAGGAAATCGCCGTACGAAGACCGAATGGGATGCCCGAACGCGATGGCCACCCGTTCGACGTCGGCCGCTGACGCGCCTCGCCCGGTTTCCCGATCCTCGAGCCCGCGGAGCAACTCTGCCGCTGCTTGATAAGCTGTTAGATCATCACTCATCGTCAGGATGGTTCTTCGTGTAGTTCTCGCCGCGACGGTGCTCCGTTTGCGTCATCGGCTTCAGGTTCGAGGCATCGTTGGTTCCGCCTTGACTCAACGGCACGACGTGATGCAGCTCCATTGGGGCTCCGTCATCACCGATTGGCGCACGACCACGCTCCATACGCTCAAGATTCTCGCTCGAGTACCCGGCCGCATTGTTAGCAGCCTCGTTCCTCCAGTAGTCGCGTCGCACCGCACCGAACTGGGCGCGGAGAGCAGCGGTCCGAAGGGTCCCCGACGCTGACCCGAGACTTAGTCCCGTGGCGGATTCCAGTGCTCCGACAACCGAGGCGCCCGCAGCAAGGACAGCACCTCCGGCAGCCACTACTGCCACGCCGGTGGCCACGCCGGCTCCCGCGACTGCGGTACCTGTTGTCTTGGCCGCCGCGACGCAAACTACAGCCGAGGTCGGGGTGACACAGAGTCCAAACGGGTCGCTGTTGTTGACCGGGTCGCCTGCGCCGTACCCATACAGGTTGAGCCCGCCCGCGAGCCCGATCGGGTCAGGTTGCGTGAACCGACCCGGGCTACTGCGAACCTACGACCGGCGGCGGCGAGCGGCAATCGCCGCGGTTTGCCTCACCCCACCGGCGTTGGAGCTGACGGCCGCGTGCGGCCGCAGCTCAACGTGATGGTTAGGCTGGGTCAGAGTGCTCCTGAATTCTCTCCCCGGTTGAAGATCTTCACTACGCCTGACAGCATGCGCCGTCCGCGCCCCTTTCGTGCGGCACGGCGCCGAGTATCACAACATCCAACCCGTAGAATCCGCTACTGATTTGCACGGCCAAAATGCCCCGAACAAAAGCGGTGACAGCGCGCCTTCACCCAGGCCGAACGGAGGTCAGACTGTCGGCAACCACCCGGAACGCTCTCGGAACGAATGAACACTCGGAGGGAGGCTCCGTCGGCAGCCGGTGCGAGGGAAGGACGAGCAACACGCCGGTTCCGCCAGTGTCGACGTTGGTATACGGCGCTGACAGACGAGCGCATTCGACTGCCCCACCGCTGATGTCGACGTCTTCAACCAGCGCTGAGCGGAGCTCCACGAGTCCGCGTGGGCGCATGAGAACTCCAACAAGGGTCGACTGCTGGTCATCATCGCTGAGCTGCAGCACCAGATCCTTAGTGCCGTCGCCATCGATGTCGGCGATCAAGGCAGGCCAGAGCGCCGCCGGTTCTCCCGACACGAGAGTCTCTACGAACCGGTATCTCAAGCCCGCATCGGAAATCGCCAGCACGACGCCGAAGACGCTCTTCCCGTTCCACCGAACTCTTCCAACCGCAACCGTGTCCTGAAGGTTGTCGCAGTTTAAATCGTCCACTACAGCATAGTCAGCGACGAGAGGTAGCACGCCGCTACCAACGTAGGGGGCTGAGTCGGAAGGGGCGTATCCTGACGCGCTCACGACTGAACACGCAAGAGTTCGCGTGCCGTGGCCGGCCTCGATGGAGCGCAGCTCACGGCCGTCGGAAGAGCAACCCACGAGCTGTAGCGCAATCAACAGATGCAGAGCTGTTGCCCCGATACGCGGACGAGCGCTTGTCATTTGCACCTCGGGTTCGTCGCGCATGCGACTCCCTCAAGTCCTTTCCCTTGGAGTGCGGGCGTGACAGATACCGGGTCTATGAAGCGTCCGTTGACCGTGATCTTGAAGTCAAGGTGAGCTCCCGTGTTCCCGGGAATTCCCGTCCCTGGGCCACCGCTCGTGCCAGTTCCGAGCACCCCTCCCGCTGCAACCCACTCTCCTTCGCGGACGAGCACGCTTCCCATGTGGAAGTATTCCATCGTTCCTACATCAGTGCCGTTGGACACGGAAATCTGAACGCCGAGTCCAGAGCCTGACCCGCGAAATCCGGCACGCGTGACGACGCCTTCTCCCGCAGCATACACCATCTCCCCACCCGACGTAGCAAGGTCGATTCCCGTGTGGTCTTTCCTCCCGCCGTCTCGCGCCGCGCCAAATCGACTGCCGAAAGTGCGACTCGCGCTCTCACGGTCCGCGAGCTTGTACGCCCCTCCTTCACCGAGCGGCCCTTTACACGGCTTGCCGGTAACTTTCGTGGGGCACAGTCCGAACGGATCCGCAAGATTGACGGGATCTCCGCCAGCGTAGCCGTAGAGATTGAGGCCGCCCGCGAGCCCGATCGGGTCAGGTTGCGTGAACCGACCCGGGCGGTTCAGCAAGACGCTGTGGTCGCCCAGCGAGAAGTGCGAACCGGATAGTCAGACCAGCGAGCACGCGAACTGCTTGGCTGAGACGACGAGCGCCACGCCGACACAAGAGGTACTCCGGCTTCAGCATCATCACCACTTCTGATGCTGCTCCGACGTTACCGGTGTGCGTTTGTCGTCAGAAGTCCTGCCTGGGACTACCTCTCGCCAGAGAAGAAGGTACCCGTAGCTTCGGGAACGTTACGAAGCAGGACGCGGCGTAGCGAAATATGCGAGCCTTCTCCGAGAAGCTTCAGCCCCGCGTCCGCGACGAGCGCCTCAATCGCAATGCGCGTTTCACGCAGTCGCGGTGACCTAAGAGGGCCGTCCGACGCAAGCGCCTGCAAGTCGTGTGAGTCAAACGATATTCTCACGCTTCTGCTCGGATCAACAGAGAACTCCGCTCGTAGCTCTATGGCATCGCGTGCGACAATTCGCTTGGCCACGACGAGACGATGTCGCGGAACGCTACTCCACGACAGTTCTAGCGTTGCCTGATCACGGCCCCGAACCACGAGCGCCTCAAGCGAGAGTAGCAATTGGTGCAGATCCTCAAGCGGAACGGACGACGGCTGCATCGACCACCACGCCAATCCGAGGACAATCACGCTGAATGCGGCTATCGCTAGCATAGGTCATCCAGCCAGAGCCGCCGCCGATCCTCGCCGAATGTACGCAATGGGGGGAGAGTAGGATCGCTGACCGGGGAGCTGGCTCTCAAAGGTCTACACCGCCGAGCTTAGCGGCAACTTTCGCAACTGCGCCGGCGAACTTGCCCACCCTATAGCCCGCCGTGAAGGACTTATTGACCGCTGGCGCCTTCATCGTGCCTGGCGGCACCCCGTCCGGCTTCAGCATCGACTCTCCGAATCCGTAGGCGGCCCCGGCGACGAAAGAACTTGCGGGATTGTTGTCCGCAGCTACCCGCAGCTCCAACGCGGCCCGCGAAGCAAGTTTGGCGCCACCTGCGACCAGCGCGGAGCCGCCGACTACCTCGGTCGCTGTCACCACAACCGCCGGCAGCAAAGTTGCCGCTGCCCCAACCTCGAGTGCTTGCTTCATGCTGGGCGCAAGAGCGGCCAACAACTGCAATGCACCTTCGCAGGAAGGGCAGAGCCCGAAGGGATCCGCGAAGTTGACCGGATCCCCGCCCGCATACCCATACAGGTTGAGCCCGCCCGCGAGCCCGATCGGGTCAGGTTGCGTGAACCGACCCGGCTGACGGCGAAGCTACGGCAGGCGTCGGACCGCGATATCCTCCCTCAGAGAGTTAACGGCCCTGCATTCGTTGGAAGTGACGGGCGCGTGCGGCGGTGGAGCGGGATGGGGGCAGCGCGTGTTTCGCCGCAAACCCCTGGCACGCATCATCCAGTAGCGAGGTGATCCCTCAACCTACCAGGAAAAGAAGAACGGGTTCTGGCCGCCACTGACAAAGTGAGCGGCCTCCCGGCCGCCCCGACTGGCCGCATCGAGCGGGACTACCAGTTCAATCTTGGAATTGAACGCAATCCTGATGTCAACGTCCTCGGTGATGGAGGACGCGAGCACGGTCGCGCCAATCAAAGCACAGAGGGCATCCCTCGTCGCGCGGAGCTGCTCCTCCTGATGGGCGTCCAACCGACTCAACTGTACCGGGGTCATTGCTCGCAGCACGGGACCGTCAAAGTGAAACTCGACGTAGTCGCGGACGAAGCATACCGAGCTGAGCTCAGCGCCAACGAGCAACTGGAGAGGGGCGTTTGGAGTCATCTTGACTACGGATCGGTTCGCACCGGTATGTGAGCCTTCGGATCACTGTTGGGAATTGTCCTGCCCGTCGACGGGTCGACTTTCTGATCGCGAGCGTTCAGGTAGTATGCGCGTCGCCCCTGTTGACTGTTGGGGTCTTGGATAGCAACTCCGGTCGTCCGTGCGTCCATGCCTGGCCCCCCGCTGCCCCCTCGGTAGACCATCCCGGTTCCGGAATTGGGCTGCTCCGGTCCCGTCGCGCCAGAGGGAATCGCGATGGCCTCGCCGAGCCTTGTAACCACAAAGTCGGTTGCGTTGCCGGGAAGAGAGCTCGCGACATCGATGGTCTGATTCGCAACGTTTGCACCAAGTTGTACTGCACCATACGCAGCGTGTAGCGCAGCGCCCACCGCTGTTCCCGCCCGCGCGATCGCTGCGCTGCCCGCCATCGCAGCACCCGCGGCCGCAACTGCGGCTGCATGAACCGCAGGGGCGGACTTCGCTGCCAAGACCAAGCAGAAGGGGGCGCACAGGCCGAACGGGTCCGTAAAGTTGATCGGATCCCCGCCCGCATACCCATACAGGTTGAGCCCGCCCGCGAGCCCGATCGGGTCAGGTTGCGTGAACCGACCCG
>CAYPYY010000083.1:3322-12045 GCA_964414995.1 uncultured Gemmatimonas sp. | reverse complement strand
GTCCGACGGAATCGGCTTCGGCCCGCCACGCCCACCGCGCGACGGGATCCCGCGCGGACCCATCCCACGCGGGGCCGGCGCCGCGGCAGGCGCCGCCGGCTTGTGCGCCGCCTCCGCCACCGCGAGCTGGTCCGCGATGCTCGGCGCACCGCTCACCGCCGTCACCTCGAAGAACTCGCCGCGCTTGCGGAGGTCCAACAGCCCCGCGTCGTGCGCGTCCTTGAGGATGCGCGAGAAGTTGCGCGCCGACAGCGACTCGGAGTCGCGGCCGAGCAGCGCGAACGCCTTGGCGCGCACCGTCTCGCTGGGAACCGAGTCCTCTCCCGTCGCCACGGCCGTCACGGCATCGCGCACCAGAGCGAACGCTTCGTCGCGCGTGAGGCGGATGCCCGCGACGCCGATAGTGTCCGCAGCCGTCTGCGCCGCGCCACGCGATGGAGCCGCGCGGTGGCCACGCCCGTCGGACTTCGGTGCCTCGGCCGCCGC
This sequence comes from uncultured Gemmatimonas sp., assembly GCA_964414995.1. Taxonomy (GTDB): domain Bacteria; phylum Gemmatimonadota; class Gemmatimonadetes; order Gemmatimonadales; family Gemmatimonadaceae; genus Pseudogemmatithrix. Next base: position 11,559 of record CAYPYY010000083.1, on the reverse strand, counting down.
GACGGTCTCCGCCGCCGGTTCCGGCGCCGACGCACGCTCCTCGCGGTCGCGACCACGACCGCGGCCGCGACGGCCACGACGTCCGCGGCCCTCCCGCTCCTCGCGCTCACCTTCGGCGCGCGGTGCGGCGGCGGCAGCGGCCGGCGCGACGCCGTCCTTGCGCGGCGCCCCGACCTCGAGCTGCCCGTTGTCGAGCTTGGCCACGTGCAGCAGCCCCTTCTGTGCGGCCTCCATACAGAAGCGCGAGAACTTCGACATCCCGAGGTTCTTCTCGTCGAACGTCGCGTCGATCTCCTGCATCACCTGCTTGAGCCGGTCGGCGCGCATCACGTCGCCGTTCTTGCTCATCCGGCCGATGGCCTCCGTGACGAGCTCCCACGGATCCCACTTCTTGGCCGAGGGCTCGTCGCCCGTCTTCACGAGGCCGGCGAGCGCGTTGTACGAGTAGTACTCGTCGCAATTCTGCACGAGCAGATCGCTCGAGCTCTCGCGGATGCCCACGCCGATCACGTACTTGCCGTACTCCTTGAGCTTGAGCACGAGCGACGAGAAGTCGGAGTCGCCGGAGAGCAGGATGAAGGTGCCGATCTCCGGGCGGGTGAACACCAGCTCCATCGCGTCCACGGCGAGGCGGATGTCCGTCGCGTTCTTCTTCGACGAGCCATAGGCCGGTGCGAAGATGAGGTCGATCGAACTCTCGCTGAGCGGGACGATGTACTGCGGGTAGCGGCGCCAGTCGGCGTAGGCGCGCTGGACCGCGACCTTGCCCGAGATGATGGAGCTGCTGAGGAGGTTGCGGAGCTCCGTCTGGAGGTCGGAGCGAATCCCCATCGTGACGTTGTCGAAGTCGATGAGGAGGGCGGCGTTGGGCGCGTGGGCGGTGGTAGTGCCGAGCGCGCTGGCCTGCGGTCCCCGATGGACGGGGGCGATGACGGGGCGCACTGCGCGTGCGCCCGCCTGAGCGGTACGAGGGTGCATCTGTTCCTGGCGGTTACGCCGGTAGGGTTCCCGCGGGAGAGACCGATGTGGTCCGGGAGAACGCGCTCACCGACTCATCCGGGCCTCGATGGGCTGCCGGAGGATGCCTCTGGCGCGGACGTCCCGCCCGCTGTGGGGCGCGGGCTCGAGGTGCCGATGGTCGCGCGCACTGGGCAGCGGATCATCGACGCGCCGAGCGCGTCCCGTCTTGAATAGTAAGGCGACTGGGGCCAAATGGCAGTGGGGTGGTGACTTCCGCCCCTGCGCGGGCCCCCGTGGGGGCCGTAACTTGGGGCGTGCCCCAGCCGCGCTACCGCACCCGGCTCTTTATGATCCTGGTCCTCTTCGCCTTCGTGCCGGCCATCGTGCTCACGTTGGTGTGGAGCGGCATTGCGGCACGCGTCGTGCCCCGGATGAGTGGCGAGGGGGCCTGGGAGCAGGTGGCCACCAGCGGCACCAAGGCCATCGACGCGGCCCGTCGGGCGCCTGGCGCGCCCGAAACCGAAGCCGCACTCGCAGAGCACGAGGCCCAACTGGGCGAGTCGCGGGTGCAGGCCCGGCGCTTCTCCTTTCTCGCCGAGCGCGCCGCGCTCGTCATCATCTTCCAGGGCCTGCTGATCGTCGCGGTGCTCGGGTTCCTCGCCTCGCGCGTGGCCGGCCACCTGAGCCGCCAGCTCTCGCGCCCCATCGTCGAACTCGTGGGCTGGACCGAGCGCATCGCCCGCGGCGAGCGCTTGCCGCTGCCGACCGAGAACGACACTCGCGGCGCACCGGAGTTCAACGTGCTGCGCGAGCGAATGCGCGAGATGGCGGCCGACCTCGAAGCCGGCCGGCGCTCCGCCATCGAGGCCGAACGCCTCGCGGCCTTCCGCGAGTCGGCGCGCCAGGTGGCACACGAGCTCAAGAACCCGCTTACGCCCATCCGCTTCGCCATCGCCTCCCTGCGGGCCAAGGTGGCCCCCGAGCTGCGCGAGACCGTCGAGGTCCTCGACGCCGAGTCGGCGCGACTCGAGGCGATGGCGCGCAACTTCGCGCAGTTCGGGCGCCTGCCTGAAGGCCCGACGAGCGACGTGGACGTCGCAGACCTCGCCCGCGAGTGCATCCGCTCGACACTGCCGCCCTCGATGACCAACGAGGTCTTGTCCGACGGCGATGCCCCGCTGGTGCGCGGCCAGCACGACGCGCTGCTGCGGGCCCTCGCCAACGTGCTGCTCAACGCGGTGGACGCCACCGCGGGTCGCGGCCACGTCGCCGTGCGGGTGGTGAGTCGAAACGGCACGGTCACGCTGGCCGTACGGGACAACGGCATCGGAATCGCTCCCGACGCCCTCGATCGCATCTGGGACCCGTACGTCACGGCCAAGACGGGAGGCACGGGGCTCGGACTCGCCATCGTGAAGCAAACCGTGGTCTCGCACGGGGGACGGGTGGATGCCGTCAGCACCCCGGGCGAGGGCACAGAGATTCGGTTGCACTTTCCCGCGGCCCCCGCCGCCTCGTCGGAGTCCTAATGGAAGACATCATTGCCATCGTCGGCTTCTTCAGCACGGTCATTATCGTCACGCTGGGATTCCCGCTCGTGCGCGTGTACGCCAAGCGCAAGGAACAGGAGCCCCAGGTGCTCACCACGGCGATGACGGACCGGCTCGCGCGGATGGAGTCGGCGATCGACGCGATGGCGATCGAGATCGAGCGCATCAGCGAAGGCCAGCGCTTCGTCACCAAGCTGCTGGCCGAGCGCGAGCAGGCGAAGGCCGCGCTGCCTCGGGACGCGAGTTCGTAGGCGTGATGCCGACTTCCCTCGTGTATCCCCCTTCCTTTATCGGGCCGTCGGTATGCCGTCCGTTCTGATCGTCGACGACGAACCGAACATCCGGCGGATGGTCGGCGCGCTGCTCGGGGCCGAAGGCTTCGAGGTGCACGATGCACCGGACGCCGCCACGGGGCTCGCGAAGGCCAGCGAGGTGGATCCGGACCTGGTGCTGCTCGACCTGATGATGCCAAACCCCACGGACGGGCTCGAGCTGCTCGAGAAGCTCCGCGAGCGCTCGCCGGACCTGCCGGTGGTGATGATGTCGGGCCGCGCCGGCCTCGCCGACGCCGTGAAGGCCACGCGACTCGGCGCCGTGAACTTCCTCGAGAAACCGCTGACGCCCGAGGGCGTGCTGCTCGCGCTCAGCGGCGCGCTCGAGCTCCGGCAGGCCCGGCGCGAGCGCAGCGCGCTGCGCGCGGACCTGGGACTCGCCGGCCAGCTCGTGGGCACCAGCCCCGCGATGGACGCCGTGCGCGCAATGATTGCGCGCGTGGCGCCGAGCGATGCACGCGTGCTCGTCGGCGGCGAGTCGGGCACGGGCAAGGAGCTCGTCGCGGCGGCCATCCACGCCCAGAGTCCGCGACGCGACAAGCCGTTCGTGCGCGTCAACTGCGCGGCGATTCCGCGGGACCTCGTGGAGAGCGAGATGTTCGGCCACGAGCGCGGCGCGTTCACCGGCGCCACCGAGCGGCGCATCGGCCGCTTTGAGCTCGCGCACACCGGGACGCTCTTGCTCGACGAGGTCGGCGAGCTCTCGGCGGAGGCGCAGGCCAAGCTCCTGCGCGCCATCGAAGCCAGAGAGATCGAACGCGTCGGCGGGAACAAGCCGATCAAGGTGGACGTGCGCGTGATCGCGGCCACCAATCGCGACCTCGAGCGCGAAGTGCGCGAGGGTCGCTTCCGCGAGGATCTGTTCTTCCGGCTGAACGTCATCCCCATCGCGCTCCCGCCGCTGCGGGAACACCCGGGCGACATCCCCGACCTCGTGCTGCACTTCGCCACGATCTACCGACGCCGCAGCGGGCAGGCCGCGCCGACGTGGTCGCCCGAGGCCGTCGAGGCCCTCACGCGCTACCGCTGGCCCGGCAACGTGCGTGAGCTCGCCAACATCGTCGAGCGACTCGGCATTCTGTTCGCGGGCCAGACAATCACGGCCGCCGAGGTGCGCGCCGTGTTGCCGACGTTGGATCTCTCCACCGGTGGATCCGCAACCCTGCCCGACGCGCAGCGACTCGACGTGTCGCTCTCGGAGCAGCTGGATGAGTATGAGCGCCTGCTGATTCAGCGGGCGTTGCAGGCGGCGGACGGCGTCGTCGCCGAGGCCGCGCGCCGCCTGCAGACCGATCGTCCGAACCTGTATCGCCGGATGCGCCGCCTCGGCATCGGCGGGGTAGAGTGACGCCGTGACCTTTCGTGGAGCCCTGATGCGCTCGTTGTTCGTCGCGATGCTCGGCATCGCCATTCTCTCGCCCGCCGCCCGCGCCCAGGGCCGCGATCACCGCAGTCTCATCTCCGCCGCCGTCCAGACCTGGAACGACGGCCGCACGTTGCGCGTGACCGGGAGCTACGACCTCCCCGAGGGCCGCGAGGTGGACGGCACCGTCGCGGTGCTCAACGGTCCCGTGACGATCACCGGCCGCATCGCGGGCACGCTGGTCGCCATCAATGCCGACGTGCGGCTGATGCCGGGCGCCCGCATTGACCGCGACCTTTTGGTCGTGGGTGGCACGGTCCAACGCGGCGACGATGTCACCATCGGCGGCGAGGTCCGCACGCAGGCCGAGCTTCTGCGCTACACGATGGATGGCGAGCAGATCGTCGCGGACGAGCCGCTCCTCGGGGAATGGCGCCCCAGCGTACGCAGCCGACTCGAGGAGCGGGGCTCGTACACCGAGTTGTTCTTCGTCGCCGCCCGCACGTACAACCGCGTCGAAGGTCTGCCGATCGGCGTCGGTCCGAAGTTCCGTCGTACGACGGACTGGGGCCGCATCCAAGTGGAGGCGCTCGGCGTGTTCCGCACCGCCGATCCCATCCGCTGGGACCGCGGCACGGTCGGTCACGACGCGCGCACGGAGCTCCGACTGGGCCGCCGCAACGGCGCCATCATCACTGGCCGACTCTTCGACGTCATCGCACCGGTCGAGGACTGGCAGCTGCGAGAGATCGAGGCGGGTCTCTCGACGTTTCTCCGCCATCAGGACCTGCGCGATCACTACGGACGCCACGGCGCCGAGTTGACCATCGGCGGCCGACTGGGCGAGGAGGCCTCACTGCAGTTCGGCTACGGCAGCGAGCGCTGGCGGTCTGTCGCGGAGCGGAATCCGGTGACAGTGATCAATGATCGCGAGCCGTGGCGCCCGAACCCCGGTATGGACCACGGGACGGTGGACCTGCTCACCGCGCGCCTGCGCATTGATACGCGCGAGCGCCTGCGCTCTCCCTGGACGGGCGGCTGGTACATCCAGGCCAACCTCGAGCAAGGCACCGGAACGATCGCGCGGAATATGGGCACGGTGCTCGGACTCGCCGCACCGGAGGACCTGAGCTACGTGCGCGGGTTCGTGGACGCGCGGCGCTACAACCGGCTCTCGCCCGGCACGGAACTCAACTTCCGGATCGTGAGTGCGGGTTGGCTGAGCGGCGATCAGCTTCCGCTGCAGCGTCGGCTCTCCGTCGGCGGGCCGGGTTCGATCGAAGGCTATGACTTCCGTCGCGCGCAGTTCGACGATGACGTGTTCACCTGCGGCGGCATCGGCGCCGGAGCGGCGCGCACCGCGATGTGCGATCGCATCGCGGTAGCGCAGCTGGAACTGCGGCAGGACTTCCACGTGGGCTGGGTGCGCACCGACCGCGACGACGAGTGGTGGCGTCCGGGCCTCAATGGCAACGGCCAGTGGGTGCTCTTCGCCGATGCTGGGCGTGGCTGGACGGTAGGCAGCGGTGCCGCACCCGTCCGGCAGGACAAGGGCATTCCCGACCTCGCGACCTTCCGCACGTCGATCGGCGCCGGTGTGGACTTCGGCGAGCTCGGCTTCTACTTCGCCAAGTCGGTGAGCTCGCCGGAGGAGAAGGTGAACTTTCTCCTCCGCGTCGGCCGACGATTCTGACCTAATCTCTCGTTGACGTGAGGCCTCCCACCCTGCTTCGCGCTGTCGTTCTTGCCTCCGCCACGGTGTTCGCGACCGTGGCAGAGGCGCAGCGCGTGCCGCGGCTGGAGATCACGCTGCCCGCGCTGTCCCGCGTCACGCAAGAAGGACCGTCGGTGCGGGCGCGGGGCATCCTCGACGACGATCGCATCCGCGAGCTCCTGCGCAGCGGGTTTCCGGCGCGCCTCGCGTACCGCGTGGAGCTCTGGAGCAGCGAGCCGTGGCTCGACGAGCTGATGCGCACGGCCGAGTGGGAAGTCGACGTGCGACTGCGGGGCGTGGATCAGCGCTACGAGGTGACGCAGATCGTGGGTGGGAAGCCGCTGTCGCTGGGCACGTTTGCGCGCATCGAAGACGCCGCTGCCGCGGTTGAGCGCCCCCTCCGCGTGCCGGTCACCGCGCCGCCGTCGGCGCGGCGTCGCTACTACTATCAGGCCGCGCTCGAGGTGCGCACCCTGAGCGTCTCGGATCTCGACGAGGTGAATGCCTGGTTGCGCGGCGAACTGTCCCCCGCGATGCGCGGCGAGCGCAACCCGGGCACGGCTCTTACGCGCGGGGTGCGCTCGCTGACGACGCGGTTGTTGGGTGGCGAGCGCCGCGAGTACGCAGCGCGCACACGGCTGTTCCGGACGCCTAGATAATCTGCGCCTCGGGCGGCAGCGTGCCCCCGTGGCGGCGCTCCATTGCCTCGAGCTGCCGCACCACCTCGGCGCCATAGAACAGCTTGATGTACTTGGCCTGCGTGTCCGTGAGCCGACGCACCGCCCACGACAGGTGCACGAAGTGCGGCTCCACCGGCTGGTGCAGCAGGTGCATCCCGCACTCGGCGATCAGGTGATTCGCCTTGCGCGTGTTGCAACTCGAGCACGCGGTGACGACGTTCGTCCATACGTTGAGCCCGCCGCGGGAGATCGGCACCACGTGGTCGCGCGTGAGCGACTCCCGCGAGCGCAGCTCGAAACTCCGCCGCCCGCAGTACTGGCAGGAGTAGTGGTCGCGCGCGAACAGGAAGGTGTTCGTCACCTGCCGGCGGAAGCGCCGCGGCACGTGGACGAACTTGCGCAGGCGGATGACGACCGGACGCGGCAGCGCGAGGTGCTCCGACCGCACGGCCTTGCCGCGGTCGGCCTCGACGATCTCGGCCTTGCCGTCGATGACCAGACGCAGGGCCCGCTTGAGCGGGACCATCGTCAACGGCTCGAACGACGCATTCAGCGCGAGACAACCGACGGTCACATCCACCTCCGTAAGGTGTGGGCCTCGAAGCAGGCGACCGTCGGCGTGACGGTCAACTCCTTGGGGCCGCGGCGGGCACCGGGGTCAGCCACCCTCTGGTATCGGGGGCCTGGCCGGTGGCAATCGCGAGGAATCTCTCCTGGACAGCTCGGGTGATGGGGCCTCGCCCCCCACTCCCGATGACTGACTTATCAATCGTCCTGATCGGCGTAATCTCCGCCGCGGTGCCGGTAAAGAACACCTCGTCGGCAATCAATAGAAATTCGCGCGGCAACACCGCCTCGCGCACTTCGTACCCCAACTCACGGGCCAGCGTGACGACCGCGTCCCGCGTGATGCCATTCAAGATGCTCGCGCCGAGGGGCGCTGTGTAGAGGACCCCGTCCCGAACGACGAACAGATTCTCCCCGCTGCCCTCGGACACGTGGCCCTGCACGTCGAGCATAATGCCCTCGACATAGCCGTCCTGCCGCGCTTCCATCTTGGAGAGCTGCGAGTTCAAGTAATTGCCGCCCGCCTTGGCCATCGTGGGGAACGTGCCCGGCGCCGCGCGCCGCCAGCTCGACACGGTGACGTCCACGCCCTGCTCCAGCGCATCGTGCCCCAGGTAGGCGCCCCACTTCCAGCAGATCACGAAGGTCTCGACGGGTGCATTGGTGGGCAACACGCCCATCTCCTGGCCGCCGCGCACGGCCAGCGGTCGGATGTAGCACTGGTCGAGCCCGTTCGCCGCGATCGTGCCCGTCACCGCCTCGCAGAGCGCGTCGAGCGAGTGCTGCATCGGCATCCGATAGATCTTCGCCGAGTCGAGGAAGCGCCGCATATGCTCACGCAGGCGGAACACGGCGCCGCCCGTCGGCGTGCGGTAGCAGCGGATCCCCTCGAAGATGCTCGAGCCGTAGTGGACCACGTGGCTCATCACGTGCAAGGTCGCGTCGTCCCAGGGGACGAGCGCGCCATCGCGCCAGATCACCGTCGTGGCACCGCTGCCTCTCGCCATCGCGCTCGTGGAGGAAGGTGGGGAACTCCGCAACCTAACCGCCGTGCGGCGCGGCGCGCCACTT
>CAYPYY010000083.1:0-3222 GCA_964414995.1 uncultured Gemmatimonas sp. | reverse complement strand
GCGCGGAGAAACTCCACAAGCGGCGCGATGCCGTGTCCGAGCCGCGCGTTCGATGCCGGACAGTGCGCCACGCCGCAGCCGGCGCCGGCGATGTCGTGCACGGCCTGCGCGTCCGCGCGCACGCAGTGAATGAGCAGCGTGTGTGCGCGCAGGAGTCCGGCGCGCCGCACGACGTCCACGGCGTTGGCACCGCGTGGCACGACAAGGATCCCGCGCCCAACGAGGAACTCCGCCCACGGTCCCTCGGCGCGCGACACCAGCGACTCCTCGTCGGCACCCTCCGCGATGTGGATCGCCACCGGCAGCTGCTCGTCCTTTGCCCAAGTGGCCACGGCGCGAAACAGCGCGTCGCTCACCGAGTACGGCGCGTGCGGCGACACTCCGATGCGCACACGGCCGGTGGCGCGCTCACGCATCGCGGCGATCTGATCCTTAAGCGTCGCCAGCGAGGCCGCGCACTGCTCGGGATCAGGGCCGAACACCTCGCGGTACGCGATGCCACGCACGCCCAGTCGGAGCATCGCCGTGAAGGCGGCTTCGCCGGGCTCGGTATCGCCGTAGGTCGTGATGCCGCCAGCGAGCCCCTCGGCGACACCGAGCATCGCGGCATCGAGGAAGTCCGCGTCGGTGAGCACCTCGCGCGAGGCCTTGGTGAGCGTGCGCACCCACGTGAAGAACGGCAGATCCTCGAGAAAGCCGCGCATCATCGTCAGCCCGAGATGCGTGTGCGCGTTGACGAGGCCAGGGGTGAGGATCGCGTTGCCGAGGTCTTCGTCGCGACCGCCGCTGGGGGCAGCGCTGTGCGGCCCTACCCAGACGATGTGTGCGCCTTCGGTGATGACCGTGCCGTTGGCAATCGGCGGCGTCGCGACCGGAACGACCCAGCGGGCGTGCCAGCGGACGCGGTCACTCATTAGGGCAGTCTCCTCGAGCACTCCTGCAGCGGTTCGGTGCCGCGGATGAACACCTCGTTGCGTGTCTCACCACCGGCGCAGTTCGGGCCGGCGCGTAGCCCGGACTCGACGTCAATCAGTACGGAGACGATGCCCGGCGGACGCGGCCAGTCCGGCGGCTGCGGCTTGCGCTCGTAAACCTCGCGCATAAACGAGCTCCACGCCGGTGCCGCGAGGCGACCGCCCTGTGCGTTCGACATTATCTGCTTCGGCTGGTCGAACCCGATCCAGATGCCGGCCACGAGGTCTGCGGTGAAGCCCACGAACCACACGTCCGTGTAGTCGTTGGTCGTCCCCGTCTTGCCACCGGCGGGCGTGCGGAATCCCTCATGCAGCACCGCGGTGCCCGTGCCGCCGGTGATCACGTTGCGCAACATATCCGTCATTATCCACGCCTCGTCACGCGAGAGGACCTGGATACGCTCGGGATTGGCCTCGAACAGTTTGCGCCCGTCGAGCGTCTCGACCCGCAGGATGGGATTGGGCGTCGTGCGCCAGCCGAGGTTCGCGAAGGTCGAGTACGACGCGATCATCTCGAGCGGATAGACGTCGGCCGAGCCCAGCGCGATAGAGGGATAGGGCGGCACCCGCGTGGTGATGCCGAACGACTTGGCCATATCCACCACGCTCTGCTCGCCGATCTCCATCGCCAGGCGAATCGCCGGCAGATTGCGCGACATAATGAGTGCGCGCCGCAACGACACGCGGCCCTCGAACTTGAGGTCGTAGTTCTGCGGGGTCCACAGCGTGCCGTCGAGCTGCGGGACCTCGATCGGCTCGTCGTCGAGGAAGTACGACGGGCTGCGGCCGGAGCGGATGGCCGTGGCGTAGACGATCGGCTTGAACGTGGACCCAGGCTGCCGCATCGCGCGGGTGGCGCGATCGAACTTGGAATCATCGAAGTCGCGGCCGCCAACCAGGGCGCGCACCGCCCCCGTGCGCGGATCCACGGCCACGAACGAGGCCTGCAGATACGGTGAGTTGCTCCCGCTGCCGTCGCCCGTGCCGCTGGCGGCGCGCGCGAGGTACGCCTCGTAGGACGTGTGCTGGAACGCCCCGAAGCTGCCCGCCTCGATGGCACGCAGTTGCCGTTCCACCGCGCGCTCGGCTGCGCCCTGCATATCGAGGTCGAGCGTGGTGATGACGCGCAGGCCGTTCTCGTAGACCTGCTTGCCGAACCGACGCTCGAGCTCGGAGCGAACCCACTCCACGAAGTACGGCGCGATCTCGCCGCTACCGCGCGAGGCGCGCGTGAGCCGCAGCGGATACGCCTTCGCGACGCTGGCGTCGGCGTCGGAGAGCGCGCCGGCGCGGCGCATCAGTTCAAGCACGGTGTTGCGGCGCTGGATCGCGCGATCCGGAAAGCGCCGCGGATTGTAGCGCGACGGGGCCTTTGGGAGCGCGGCGAGCATTGCGCCCTCGGCCACCGTGATCTCGCTGACGGGCCGTCCGAAGTAGCGCTGCGAGGCCGCCTCGACGCCGTAGGCCCCGGCGCCGAGGGCGATCTGGTTCAGGTACAGCTCGAGAATCTGCTCCTTGCTGAAGCGCCGTTCGAGCGCGCGCGCGACCTTGGCCTCGCGAAACTTGCGTACCAGCGTGTTGTACGCGCTGCCGGCCCGCGAACGTGAGGGCAGCTGCGCGGGGAAGATGTTGCGCGCGAGCTGCATCGTAATGGTCGAGAAGCCCTCGGCGAACCCCATCGCTCGGATGTTGGCAACGAGCGAGCCGAGCACGCGCCGGTAGTCAATGCCGCGGTGCCGATAGAAGCGCTTGTCCTCGGTGATGACGAAGGCGTCGATGACGTGCTTCGGGATCTGGTCCAACGTGACCACGGAGCGGCGCTCCAGCCCGACCTCGCCGATGAAGCGCCCGTCGGCCGCGTAGAGGCGCGCCGGCTGCGCCGGCTTGTACTCGGCGAACTGTTCGACGCTGGGGCAGGTCTCGGCGGAGCAGAGGAACCAGGTCCAGTGCACGACGAAGGTCAGCAGCCCTGCGAGCGCCAGGCCCGCGCCCACCACGAGGGCGCGGAGGAGGAACGTACGGACCTTGGGATTCACCTGCGGAAATTAGCAGAGTGACTTCCGCTCCCGCGACCTCTAGTTTTGGGTGCTATGGCAACCCTGCACGACGAACTGCGCTGGCGCGGCCTCCTCCTTCAAGAGACGGACGGCTGCGAGGCCCATCTCGCGAAGGCCCCGGTCACGGGCTACTGCGGGTTTGACCCCACGGCCGAGAGCCTGCACGTGGGCAACCTCGTGTCGCTGATGGG
>CAYPYY010000082.1:0-12443 GCA_964414995.1 uncultured Gemmatimonas sp. | reverse complement strand
CCGTCGGGCGCGATCTTGCGCTCGAAGAGCGCGCGGACCTTGTCGCCCTCCTGCAGCTCGCGCGACATATCGATCTTGTATTCGTAGACGTCGGCGATGCTCCAGGCGAGTTCGTCGCGCGCGCGGCCGCTGAGGATGCCCTGGCTCGCCGTGCCGATGGCCTCGTACAGCGAGGAGCGCACCGCGCCGCGAACGAGCACCGTATCCACCGTCCACGGCAGCACCTCCTCGGAGGCACTCCAGGCGTCGCCCGTGCGCGCGAGGCGCACGATGCGGTCCACGGACATCCGGAAGCGAATCTCTCGCGGCCGGCGGTCGGTGGTGTCGCCACGCAGCTCGACGGACATCCCGGCGGGAATCCGCCGCGGGTTGATCGGCGTGGCCGCGGCAATCACGTTGGCCGCCTCGGTGCTCGAGAGCCCACGGCGCACGAGCAGCTTATCCAGCGTCTCCCCCGACCCCAGCGTGTCGTGCTGCACCCAGGGCATCAGGTCGGGTTCGAGCATCGCGAGCACACGCGACGGATCGCCGGCCACCGGGGCGGGCAGGCGAAGCGCGGCGATCGCGAGACCCGCGACCGCCGCGCCCGTCAGGATGCGCGCAACCCGACGCGACATCAGTCCATCTGTCTCCGAATGAACGTCGGGATTTCGAGGTCGCTGAGATCTTCCATCGGGCGGGACGACGACGGCCGTGGACGTGCCGCAGGCATCGCGTTGCCGGTGGCCGGAATCGGCCCCGCGTTCGGCGAGCTCGGGCGGGCTGCCGCGCGCGCGCTTGGATCGATCGGAATGACCGGCGTGCTCGAACGATGCGGCAGCGCGGGCTGCCCAACGCCCTTCTTGAAGCCGGTGGCGATCACCGTCACGCGCACCTCGCCCTGCATCGCCGGCTCGGTCGCCGCACCCATAATGATCTCGGCGTCCTCGCCCACCGCTTCCTTCACGATGTCCGAGATCGTCGTCACGTCGCCCATCATCATCTCGTCGCCGCCCGTGATGTTCAGCAGCACGCCGCGCGCGCCCGCGATGGTCACGTTGTCGAGCAGCGGGCTCTCGATCGCCATCTTCGCCGCCTCGACCGCGCGATTCTCGCCGCGTCCCACGCCGGTGCCCATTATCGCCGAGCCGCCGTCCTTCATAATCGTGCGCACGTCGGCGAAGTCCACGTTGATGATGCCGACCCGCGTGATGATGCTCGAGATGCCGCCCGTCGCGTGCAGCAGCACCTCGTCGGCCTTCTTGAGCGCGTCCTGGAACGGAATGCCCTTCCCGACCACCGCCAGCAGCCGCTCGTTGGGCACGACGATCATCGTGTCCACGTGCTTGGCCATCTCGGCGATGCCTTCGTCGGCCTGGCGCATCCGCTTGCGGCCTTCGAACAGGAACGGCTTGGTGACGATGCCGACCGTCAGCGCGCCCTGCTCGCGGGCCAGCTCGCAGACGATGGGCGCCGCACCGGTGCCCGTGCCGCCACCCATACCGCAGGTGACGAAGACGAGGTCCGCGCCGGCAATGGAGCGGGCGACCTCGTCGCGGTTCTCCTCGATGGCCTGCCGACCGATCTCCGGCCGCGCACCCGCGCCGAGACCGCGGGTCAGCTTCTTGCCGATCTGGACCTTGACGTCGGACTTCGAGCTGAGGAGCGCCTGCGCGTCGGTGTTCACCGAGATGAACTCGACGCCCTCGAGCTGCTCCTCGATCATTCGGTTGACCGCGTTGCCCCCGCCGCCGCCGACGCCCACGACCTTCATCCGGGCGTGCTGGGTGCTGGTCTCCTCGAATTCGAAGATGCTCATCGGGGAACGAACTCCAAGGTGGAAACGGGGGCGCAGAGAACCGGGGCGGAAATATAGCCGCCCGGCGGCGTCCCTCACATCAGCAGGGACGAACGAGCCCGGAAACGGAAACGGCTGGGGGACATAGACTTGTCCACCAGCCGGCAGCCTTTTGAGCACCTTTGTGATTCTGAACCGCAACTGCAGTCGTGAGTCGTGAGTTGTGAGTGGTGAGTTGCCTGATTCTCAATACTCACAACTCAATACTCACAACCGCCGTTCGTCAGTTCAGAACCAGTCCTGCAACCAAGTCTTAAACCGCTGCGCAATGTTGTCCACGGACGGCGCCGCCGACGACAGCGACAGCCGACGGCCCTTTCCTTGCGCCCCACTCAGCGCCACCCGGTGCGCCCCGTACTGCACCAGCCCAGTCACCGTCGAGAACCGCGGGCTCTGCACGCTGTCGGCCAGCCCGCCCAGGTACTCGCCCGGCACCCCGACCCTCGCCCCCGTCCCAAAGACCTCGCTGGCAAGGTTCTCCGTGCCCGGCTGCGCCGCCGCCCCGCCCGTGACCACCACTCCGGCCGCGAGCTTGTTGATCAGCCCCGCCGCCTCCACGTCGCGCACCACCATCTCGAAGATCTCTTGCGTGCGCTGATGGATGATGTGCGCCAGCAATTCGCGCGGGATCTCCCGATCCCCCTGCGCGACGGTGCTCGGCAGCTTGATGATCTCTCCCGTGTGCTTCACGATCGGCTCGTACGCCGCACCGTACTGCTCCTTGAGGCGCTCGGCGTCCAACTGCGTCACGCCCAGGCCGTGCACGATGTCGCTCGTCACGTTGAGCCCGCCGAAGCCGATGGTCCCGAGGTGGCGGATCTTGCCCTCGTGGAACACCGCCACGTCCGTGGTGCCCGCACCGATCTCCACCAGTGCAACGCCGAGTTCCTTCTCTTCCTCGGTCAGCACCGAGAGCGCGCTCGCCAGCGGCTCGAGCACCAGCTCGCCCACCTTGTAGCCCGCGCGCTCCACCGCCTTGCGCAGATTCATCGCCGGCGACGACCCGATCGTGACCAGGTACATCTCCGTCTCGAGCCGCGTGCCGATCATCCCCACCGGGTCACGCACGCCCTGATTCTTGTCGACCGTGTATTCCTGCGGAATCGCGTGGATGAGCTCGCGGTCCTGCGGGATCGGCTGCGCGCGCGCAACCGCGTTGGCGCGGTCCACGTCGGCGCGAGTGATCTCGTGACCCGTGACGCTGGCGATGCCCTTGGACGTCATCGCCTGCACGTGCTCACCGGCGATGCCCGCGTACACCACTTCCACGCGCGCGCCCGCCATCCGCTCGGCGTCCTGCATCGCCTTCGTGATGGAGCGCTGCGTTTCCTCGATGTCGGCGACCACGCCCTTGCGCAGGCCGGTGGTGCGCGCCTGGCCGACGCCGAGGATGTTCACGGTCGGATGCTTCGGCAGGTCCCCCACGACCTCCGCGATCACGGCGGTGGTCTTGGCGGACCCGATATCGAGGCCGGCGACGAGGCGGTCGAGGTTCATTGCTTGAGTCGGACGATCACTTGGTCTCGGTAGCGAACATCGATCTCGCGCGGACGCCAGTTGCGGCGCGTCGCATCGAGTTCGACGGACAGGACATCTCCCAGGCGGCGCGGCGTGACGGCGGTGTCGGCGAGAATGCGGAACTCCGGCAGCTCGAGCACGAGCGTGGCCTTGCCCTCGCGGCGCGCTTCGCTCACCCGAGCGAACAGCGCCGGCTCCTCGCCCTGCGTCTCGCCCAGCAGGCGGAGCAGCAGGGTATCCCGCGTCGCGAGCACCGGCAGGTCCACGTCAACCGCCGTGGGGTCCACCGGCAGGGTGTCGCCGGCCGCATCCATCACCGTCAACCCGCGTGGCGTATTCACCAACGCCACGGGCGGCTTCTCGGTCACGATGACGACCAGCGTACCCGGGAGCTTTCGCCGAATGCGCACCTCGCGCACCTGCGGATGCTCCCGTACCCGCGCCTCGAGCGCCGACACGTCGTCCCACACGGACGCGGTCGTGTCGACCCTCAGACGCGAAACGATTTCGTCGGGGGTGGCGTAACGGACGCCCTGGAGCTCGACGCGACGCACGCGGAAGAAGTCCATCGCCCGCAGGCCCGCCCTGCCCCACCACGGCGACGACAGGACGACGGCAAGAAGGCTCAGGCGGAACAGCGTGCGCAGCCGCCGCTTCCACGGCGGCAGCGGCGCCGGTGCCGGACCGGGGGACGGTGCGAGATCCACGGCCTACTTGCCGAGCAGGGCGAGGAGCTCGCGCCCCGTCTTGGTGATGTCGCCTGCGCCGACCGTGAAGACCACGTCGCCGGCGCGCGCGGCGCTGGCGATTGCGCGGGCCACCTCCGCGCGCGGGCCTCGCCACACGGGCGCGCGTCCGGCCTTGGTCATCGCGTCGGCAATCAGCCCGCTCGTGACGCCCGGCATTGGCTGTTCACGCGCTGGATAAATGTCCACGAGGTAGCAGGCATCGGCGCTCGCCAGCGCCTCGCCGAACTCCGTCGCAAAGTCACGGGTGCGGCTGAAGAGATGCGGTTGGAATGCCACCACGATGCGCCGTCCCGGGAACGCCTCGCGCGCCGCCGCCAGCGTGGCGCGCACTTCCGTGGGGTGATGCGCGTAGTCGTCCACCACGTCCACGTCGCGCGCGCGCCCCAAGCGCTCGAATCGCCGCTCCGCGCCAACGAACCGTGCGAGACCCGGCGCCATCTGCTCGAGCGTGAGCGCCCACGGCCCTAGCCCGCAGGCGATCGCCGCCAGCGCGTTCCGCACATTGTGCAGTCCGGGCACAGCGAGGCGAATCTCGCCCAGCTCCTTGCCGTCGTAGCGCACGTTGAACACGCTACCGCCGTCCACGTGCCGCACGTCGTGCGCGACGAGCCGCGCGTCCGGGCTCGTGATGCCGTAGCGAATCACCTCGGCGGTGGCCGGGCTCGGCAACGCGTTGGCGCCGGGATCGTCCGCACACAGCACCACGTAGCGTGCCCGTCGCACGAACTCCGCGAACGTCGCCGTGATGTCGGCGAGGTCGGCATAGATGTCGAGATGGTCGGCCTCGACGTTCGTCACCACCGCGACCGTCGGCCACAGGGCGAGGAACGAGCGGTCGTACTCGTCGGCCTCGACCACAAACACCTCGTGCGCGCCGTCCGAGAGATTGCCGCCCCACGCGCGCACGCGTGCACCGACCACCCCCGTCGGCGCCTTGCCCGCTGCTGCGAGCGCCTCAGTGGTCATCACCGTCGTGGTGCTCTTGCCGTGCGTGCCAGCGATGCCGATCAGCACGCCGCCTGCCGTGGCCTCGGCCAACGCCTCGGCGCGGCGAATCACCGGAATGCCCGTCGCGCGCGCCGCCGCCAACTCGGGATGATCCTTCGGTACCGCGCTCGTCACCACCAGCGCGCGATGTCCCGCGCAGTGCGCCGCGTCGTGGCCCTGACTCACCGTGATGCCAAGCGCCGCGACGTCCGCTGCGCCCGCGACGTTTTGATCACAGCCCGTGACCCTCGCGCCCCGTCGGTGCAACAACTCCGCGAGGGCGCTCATCCCCGCGCCGGCGATGCCCATAAAGTGCACCGGACGCGGATCAGTGGGATCGAGCAGTGGCATCGAAGCGAACGGGAGCGAGGGAATGAACGCGACGCGGCGCGTCAGGCGGGTGAAAGATAGGCAGCGATGTGGCGCGCGATCTCTGCGGCGGCGTGCGGACGGCCGCGACCTCTCGCCGCTGCGGACATCGCCGAGAGCCGCGCAGGGTCAGCGAGCAGGGCCGTGATCACCACATCGAGTCGCTCCGCCGAAAGCTCGCGTTGCGGCAGGTGCAGCGCGGCCCCGCCCTGCTCCAGCACCGTCGCATTCGCGGTCTGATGGTCGTTCGCCGCACTCGGCAGCGGCACGATCACCATCGGCACGCCCCACGCGCAGAGCTCGCTGGTGCCCATCATCCCGCCGCGCACGAGCGCGAGGTCCGCGGTCGCGTAGGCCTCGCTAATCGGCGAGAGATACGGCACCACGCGCACGTCGGCGCGGTCGAGGTGCGCGAACGCATCGTGCTGGCCGCGACCGGTAGCCCAGAGCACACAGAGCCCGCGCGGAATGCCCCGCTCCACCCACGCCGCCACCGCTTGATTCAACGCGCGCGCCCCCTGCGAGCCGCCGAACACCAAGAGCACCTTGGCCGCGGCTGGAAATCCCCAGCGCGCACGCGCCTCAGCACCTGCGGGGCGAATGTCCGGCGGCGGCTCGATCGGGTTTCCGGTGTCCACCAGCGCGCCTCGGCTGCGGGGCAGATAGCGCGCGGCCTCCGGAAAGCCGAGGTACGACTGGCGCGCGAACCGCGCGCCCCAGCGCGCCGTGATGCCAGGAATCGCGTCGCCGATGTGCTGCACCGCCGGCACACCGCGCCGCCAAGCCCACACGAGCGCGAGGCCGGCCGCATAGCCACCCGTGCCCACAACCATCGCCGGCGCGCGCTCGCGCCCCGCAGCGTTCAGTCGCGTCCAACTGGCAAGCGCGCCGCGCAACGTCCGCCAGTTCTTCCACACCTCCGGCCGGTACAGCGGATGCAGGTCGAGCAGGAGGTGCGGAAACTCCGTCGTCGGCAGCACGTCGCGCTCGATCCCGCGCAGCGCGCCCACGAAGAACGGCTGCACCTCAGGCCGCAAGCGCACGAGGGCCCGCGCAATCGCGAGCCCCGGATACAAGTGCCCTCCCGTCCCGCCGCCGCTGAACCAGACGTGCACGCGCTACCGCCGCACCGCGAGCGGGTCCGACGCCCGATCGCCTATCACGCGCTCCGGCGCACTCCCGATGTTCACGAGAATGCCCGTCATTACCAGCGAGAGCAGCATATTCGAGCGCCCGTAGCTCACAAACGGCAGCGTGAGGCCCGTCGTCGGCAGCAGGCCCGTCACTACGCCGATGTGCAGGTACGCCGTGACCAGCAGCGTGATCGTGAGGCCCATCGCCACCAGTTGGGTGAACGGCGTCCGCGCCTGCTTGGCAATCCGAAACCCGAGCCAGCCCCACAGGGCGTACAGACCGATCAGTCCCACCATCCCGACGAAACCCCATTCCTCACCCACGTTGCTGCCGATGAAGTCGTTGTACGGCAGCGGCAGAAAGCCATACTGCTGACGCCCTTGGCCGAAGCCCACGCCAAACAGGCCGCCCGAGCCCACCGCGATCAGGGACTGCGTCAGCTGATAGTTCACCTCGGCTTCCGCGCCGGCGGCGCCCGCAAAGCCGAGCAGCCGCTTCATCACGTACTCAAGCCGGTTGATCTCGCTCCACACCAGCGGCAGCGCGAGCGCGCCGAGGAAGACGAAGTGTCCGATGCGCGCGCCGGCGGCAAAGAGCATCGCGCCCATCACGAGCGCGTAGAACAGCACCACGCTGAAGTCCGGCTGCAGCGCGCACAGCAGGCTGAGCACGCCGAGGATGATGCCAAACGGCATCAGGCCCTTGGTGAGGCGTCGTAGCCCCTCGGCCCCGCCCTTCTTCACGATCAGCGCGGCCGTCCACAGCACAAGCGCGAGCTTGCCGAACTCCGACGGCTGAATCGAGCCGCCAAGGAGGAATCGCTTGGAGCCGTTGATGCGCGGCGCAATCGCTGACGGCATCCCCGGAATCACGATGACGGTCATCGTGATGATGGCGATCCACAGCGCGGGCCAGGCCCACTTCCGCCAATGTTCCGCGTCGATCTTCGCCAGCACGGCGAACGCCACGACACCGACTGCCACGCCGGTGAGTTGCTTCCACAGGAAGATCCAGCTCGGGTTCCCTCGCTGCACCGCCACGATGCTGCTCGCCGAGTAGAGCGTCGTGAGCCCGAACACGAGGAGCACGGCGGTGACGACGAGCAGGCCCTTGGCCTCCAGTCCCATCCGCCAGCGCACGCGCTCGCGGCTCGCGTCCACCGCGCGCTGGCCCGCGTACGGCGTGGCCAGTCCGGAGTCGCCGGAGAAGACGTCGCCGACGGCAGTCACGAGTGGAGTGCCAGGGCGCGGAAGGCCGCGCCGCGTTCTTCGAAGTTGGAGAACATATCGTAGCTGGAGCAGGCGGGAGCGAGGAGCACGGCGTCGCCCGGGCGCGCGAGGTCGCGGGCCCGGGTCATCACCGCCTCAAAGGACGATCCGCCCCGCTCCACCGGCACGTGCGTCGCCAAATCCGCCACGATCGTCGCCTCGGCTTCGCCGTAGGCGATCACCTGGCGCACCCGCCCCCGCAGCGCATCGAGCAGGTTCGTGTACGGTTCTCCCTTGTGGCGGCCGCCGAGCAAGAGAATCGTCGGCCGCTCCATCGCCTCGATCGCCACGCGCGCGGCGCCCACGTTCGTGGCCTTGGAGTCGTTGATCCACAGCACGCCGTCGCGCTCGCCCACAGGCTCCAGTCGGTGTGGCGGCGCCGTAAAGCTTTGAAGCCCCACCGCGAGCTTGGCGCGCCCGGCGGCCGTCCGCGCCTCAGGCTGCGCAAGTGACACGGCCAGCGCCGCGCAGAGTGCGTTGGCCACGTTGTGCGCACCGAGCAACGGCAGCCTGTCGCGCTCCAGGAAGGGCTGGTCCTCGAGCACCAGCATCCGCGCCGCAGCATCGTAGCGCGCGTCCGCGGCGCTGAGCACGCCAAACGTGCGCACGTGGCCCGGCACCGTGGCCGTCCGCCGCAGCACTTCGGCGTCGTCTGCGTTGACCACACGCCACGACTGCACACTCGCATTCCGGAAGAGCAGGTCCTTGTCAGCGTAGTACTCCTCGAGCGACGCGTAGCGGTCGAGGTGATCGGGCGCGAGGTTCGTCAGCACTGACACCGTGGGCGCCACGCTCGGCGTGTCGTGCAGTTGGAACGAGCTCAGTTCCAGCACCATCAGCGGCGGCACCTGCTCGCGCAGCGCCACCTCGCTCAGCGGCGTGCCGATGTTGCCCGCCTCGACCGCCTCGACACCCAGCGCGCGCGCAAGATGCGCGCACAGTGCGGTGACCGTCGTCTTGCCGTTCGTGCCGGTGATGCCGATGTATGGCACGCTCGGCAGCGCACGCAGGGCGATCTCGATCTCGCTCACGATGGCCACACCGGCCTCGAGGGCGGCGCGCAGCGGTGGCGCGGTCGGCGGCACACCGGGGCTCGCCACCACCAGCGCGGCCCGCGCGATCCGCGCGAGGTCGTGCGCCCCGACGTCCACGGCAATCCCGAGCGCGTGGAGATCGCTCGCCGTCGCCTGCGCTGCGGGCGTGTCGGCGCGGTCGCTCACGTACACGCGACCGCCCGCCGCCTGCAGCAGGCGCGCCACCGCCGCGCCGCTGCGTCCGATCCCGATGACCGCGATCTCCCCCGCGGCGACCGTCGCGGCGAGGTGTCGCGCCGGCATCAGCGAATCTTCAGCGTGCTCAGCGCCACGAAGGCGCAGAGGATCCCGATGATCCAGAACCGCACCACTACCTGCGTCTCCGGCCAGCCCTTGAGCTCGAAGTGATGGTGGATCGGCGCACGCAGGAACACGCGGTGCTTCTGCGCATACTCGAGTCCAAACCGCCGACGCCGCCACTTGAACGTCGACCGCTGCACGATCACCGAGAGCGTCTCCGCCACGAACACGCCGCCAAGGATCAGCACGAGGAACTCACTCTTGAGCAGGATCGCCACCGCGCCCAGCGCCCCGCCCATCGCCAGCGAGCCGGTGTCGCCCATAAACACCTCCGCCGGGTGCGCGTTGTACCACAGGAATCCCACCGCCGCGCCAAACACCGCCGAGCAGAACACCGTCAGCTCGCCCGCGCCGCGCAGGTAGATCAGGCCGAGGTACTCCGATGCGTCCACGCGCCCCATCACGTACGCAAAGAGCGCGAGTGTCAGCATCGCGATTGCCATTAAGCCTGCCGCTAGCCCATCGAGCCCGTCAGTCAGGTTGACGGCGTTGCTCGTGCCCGTCATCACGAAGGTGACGAACGGCAGATAGAGCCAGGCCCAGATCGGCTCCACCAACACGTACTTGTAGAACGGCAGCGTGGTGCTTGCACCGGGCAGGCTGTTGATCGGAAACTGCCACAGGTAGATGCCCAGCCCAAGGCCGATCGTGACCTGCCCGATCAGCTTGTAGCGCTCGACCAGCCCGCGATTCTCCTTGCCTTCGCGCTTCTGCTTGAGCTTGAGGTAGTCGTCCAGAAATCCGATGGCGCCCATCAGCAACGTCACGAGCAACGCGAGCCACACGTACTTGCTCCGCAGTTGCATCCAGAGGATCGTGGAGCCGAACACGGCGGCGAGAATGATCAGCCCGCCCATCGTCGGCGTCTTGCCCTTCTCCGCGTGCGAGTCGGGCGTGCCCGCGCGCACCACCTGATGCACCTGCATTCCGCGCAGGCGCGCGAGGATCCACGGGCCGACGAGGAACGAGAACACCAGCGCCGTGATCGCCGCGCCGGCCGCCCGGAACGAGATGTAGCGGAAGATGTTGAACGCACTCTCGTACTGCGTCAACGGCAGGAGGAATTCGTAGAGCATTACGCCGTCGCCCAGGTGGTGAGGAGCGGGACCATCCGTTCCAACTTCACGCCGCGCGAGGCCTTGAGCAGGATCGCCGCGTTCCGCGCCAGCCGCGGTGCGAGCCGCGGCCACAGGTCCTCGACATCGGTCGCCGTGAGCACGCGCGCGTCGCCGGGGGCGAGGGCCTCCAGCGCGGCCGCAAACTCTCCGATGCCACAGACCAGTTCCGCACCGCTCGCCAGCGCCACCTCGGCCACCTCGCGATGCGCACGCTCGGACGCCGCGCCCAGCTCCCGCATCGTGCCAAGCACCGCAACCCGAGGACGCCCCTGCGCAACCTCGCGCAACAGCGCGATCGCCGCGCGCGCCGAGCCGGGATTGCTGTTGTAGCAGTCGTTGAGCAGCAGCGCCTCGCCCAGGGCCTCGAGCGACGAACGCATCGGGGGCTGCGGAATCTTGGCGATGCCCGCCGCGATGTCCTCCGGCGTGACGCCAAACTCACGCGCCACGGCCACCGCGAGCGCCGCGTTGCGCAGGTTGTGCTCGCCGGGCAGCGGCACCTCGACCCGGGTCCCTTCCCACTCCATCCACCCGCGCCCCGTGGCGTGCAGCCCAAATCTGGTAGCGTGACGCGTGCCATCGCCGAGGCCGGCGGTCACCACCCGCCACGCCTTTTGCCGCGCCAGCGAGACCACGTCGGCTTCGGCCGACGGCACCACCGCAATCGGCGCCTCGTCGCAGAGCGAGAGCTCCTCGGCCAGCACGCCGAGCAAGTCCCCGAATCCCTCGAGATGCTCCTCCTGCACCGTCGTGATCACCGCCACGTCCGGCTGGATCACCTCGCGCAGCAATACGATCTCGCCGGGCTCGTTGGTTCCCGCCTCGACGACCGCGAGGTCGGCAGCATCGTCGAGCGCGAGCAAGGTCAGCGGCACGCCAACGCGATTGTTCAGGTTGCCGCTCGTGGCGTGCACGCGGTAGCGGCTGCCCAGCGCGGCCTTGAGCAGCTCCTTCGTGCTGGTCTTGCCGTTGCTGCCGCCCACGGCAATCACCGGACGCGCCCACGCGAGGCGGCGGTACCGCGCGAGGGCCCCCAGGGCCACGAGCGTGTCCGCCACCTCGAGCACCGGCACGCCGCGCAGCGGCGCACGCGCAACGTCGCTCACCACGAGCGCCGCCGCTCCCGCGGACACCGCTGCTTCGAGGTGATCGTGCCCATCGAAGCGCTCTCCCTTGAGCGCCACGAAGCACTCACCCGGCTTGAGCGTACGCGTGTCGGTGGACACGCCGGTGATGGCCCGTTCATCCATCGCCGGCAGGTCCAGCGCCCGCGCGAGGCGCCCCAGCGTCCAAAAGCTCATCGCGTCTCCACCCCAAGAAGTTCACGCACGATCACCGCCTCATCGAACGGATACGAGGTCGTCCCCCGAATCTGGTACGTCTCGTGTCCCTTCCCCGCGAGCAGCACCACGTCGCGCTGCGGCTCGGCCATCGCAATGGCCTGGGCAATCGCCTCGCGCCGATCCTCGATGCGCGTGTAGCTGCCCGGGGCGAGCGGCGCACAGATGTCATCGAGAATGCGCTCCGGATCCTCCGTGCGCGGGTTGTCGCTGGTGACGACGATTGCGTCCGCGCCAGCCCGAGCGGCCTCGGCCATCAGTGGTCGCTTGCCCCGATCGCGGTCGCCACCGCAGCCGAACACCACGATCAACCGCCCCGCCGTGAACGGTCGCACCGCCGCCAACGCGCGCGCGAGCGCGTCCGGCGTGTGCGCGTAGTCACGCAGCACCGCCGGCCGATCGTGCAGCAGCTCGAGACGGCCCGGCACCTGCGGCGCCGTCGCGAGCCGCGCGGCCACCTGGTCCACCGACATCCCGAGCGCCAGCGCAGCCCCCGCCGCACCAAGCGCATTGGCCACGTTGAAGTCGCCGATCAGCGGCAGCACCACCGGTCGCGACTCGCCCCCCTGCTGCAACAACCACGCGCTGCCGCGCGGCGTGTACCGCACGTCCGCCGCGCGCACGTCGGCACCGGCCTGCAAGCCAAAACGCAGTCGCTTCCCCACCACCGGCATCGCGGCAAACCAGGAATCGTCGGCGTTCACGACCGCCGTGCCCGTGGGCGCGAGC
>CAYPYY010000081.1:11501-12570 GCA_964414995.1 uncultured Gemmatimonas sp. | reverse complement strand
ATCCTGCCGTTCCAACTCGCCATCCTCGAGTGGTACCGCAAGAGCGAACTCTCCTGCGACCGCGCCGCGCTGCTCGGCACCCAGGACCCCGACCTCGTGCTGACGACGCTGATGAAGCTCGCGGGCGGTCCTGAGTTTGGCGACAAGCTCGACCTCGAGGCGTTCAAGGCGCAGTCGCGTGAGTACGAGGTGGACGACTCGGTGCTCGACACCGTGCTCAAGGCCATCAACACCGCGTTCCGCGAGCATCCCTTCTTCACCATCCGCGCCGGCGAGCTGCAGCGCTGGACGGCGAGCGGCGCGTACGCGGAAGTCCTCGCCGGCACGTACACGCGGCGTGCGGACGTGCGGCGCGGCGTCGGGCTCGGCGACGACATCAAGCAGGGCGCGGGCTACTACGCCGACCAGGCGAAAGCCGCGGTGGACAAGATCGGCGAGACCGCCAAGCGCGCGCGGGACGCGTTCACCGACGCAATGCGAGGCGGCTCGCGGTGAAGCTGCTGATCGTCGGCGGGGGCGGGCGCGAGCACGCCCTCGCCTGGAAGTTCAAGCAGGATGACCCACAACTCGAACTCCTGGCCGCGCCGGGCAATCCTGGGATCGCGGCCCTCGGTCGCTGCGAGAACGTGAGCGCGACCGACATTGACGGACAGGTCGCGCTGGCGACGCGCGAGCGCGTGGATCTCGTGGTCGTCGGCCCTGAGGCGCCGCTCTCGGCGGGACTCGTGGATCGTCTCCGGGCCGCCGGCATTCCCGCCTTCGGCCCGACGGCCGCCGCGGCGCAGATCGAGGCCTCCAAGCGCTTCGCTAAGGAGCTGATGCTCGCCGCGGGTGTGCCCACGGCATCCGCGCGCACGTTCACGACGATCGCCGCGGCCAAGGCAGAGATTCGCCGCCTCGGCGCGCCGGTCGTAGTGAAGGCTAGCGGCATTGCCGCCGGCAAGGGCGTGATTGTTGCGCAGACCATCGCGGACGCGGACGCCGCCGTGGACGATATGCTCGACGCCCGCGTGTTTGGCGATGCCGGCGCGGAGGTCCTCGTCGAGGAGTTTATGACGGGCGAGGAGAT
>CAYPYY010000081.1:0-11401 GCA_964414995.1 uncultured Gemmatimonas sp. | reverse complement strand
GAGTTCAACTGCCGCTTCGGCGATCCCGAAACACAGGTCGTGCTGCCGATGATGGCGTCGTCGTTGCTCGAGCCCGTGCTGGTGATCGCCCGTGGCGGCTCGCTCGCGGACGTCGCGGCGCCGCGGTGGCACAGCGGCGCCGCCGTGACTACCGTCGTCGCGGCCGCGGGCTACCCGGGCAGCGTGCGCTCGGGCGAGCCCATCGTCGTGCCCGAGACGCCCGCGGGCGTGACGGTCTTTCACGCGGGCACCGCGCGCAGCAAAGACGGTGCGCTGGTGACGGCGGGCGGGCGCGTGCTTGCCGTGACGGCGGTCGCGCAGACGTTCGCCGAGGCGCAGCGCCTGAGCCGCGAATCGGCGGATCGCGTGCAGTTCACTGGCAGGCAACTGCGCCGCGACATCGGCTGGCGCGAACTCGCGCGCCTCACGTCGGCGTGAATAGCCACCGTGCCTGAGCTGCCGGAGACCGAAACCATCGCGCGCGACCTGGACGGCGCCCTGCAGGGCGCCGTCGTGCGTTCGGCGACCGTATTGCGAGCCGATGTGCTGCGCACACCGGCATCGGGCCGGCGCCCGCGCGGTGCTGCCGCCGCCAAACTCGTGGCCGCGCTGCAGCACGCCTGCGCGAAGGCAACGATTCGCCGCGTGCGCCGTCGGGCCAAGAGCATCTTGATCGCGCTCGACGAGCGCACGCTGATTGTCACCCCGCGCTTCACCGGCGCGCTGCTGATCGACGCGGCGCTGGACGATCGCTACGACTGTCTCCGCATCGCGCTCGGCGACGGGCGGTCACTGACTTACCGCGACGTCCGGCGCTTAGGGACGGTCGCTCTCGCCGATGCGACTGCCCTTGAGGCCTGGGAGCGCAGTCTTGGGCCGGAACCGCTTGACCCCGCACTGACCGCCGAGCGATTTTCGGGTATTCTTCGGGCCTCGGGCCGGGCGGTAAAGTCTGTGCTTATGGATCAGCGGCGCCTCGCCGGCGTCGGCAACATCTATGCGAACGAAGCGCTCTGGCGCGCGGGGCTGCGGCCGGCGCGGGCGGCGCGACGCGTCACCCGCGACGAGGCCGCGCGTCTGCTGGATGTGCTGCGTGCCACGCTGACCGAGAGCATCGCGCTTCGCGGGACGACCTTTCGCGATTACCAGGACGCGTACGGCGCTCGCGGCGGGTTCGCCGATCGCCTCGCCGTCTATGGTCGCGGTGCTGCGCCCTGCCTGCGCTGCGATGCCACCTTGCGCGAATCGCACGCCATTGACGGACGCAGCACGGTGTGGTGCGCGGAGTGCCAGCGATGAGCCCGCGGCGACGCCGCCGTCGGGGCCCGCTGCAGCCGCCAAAGGACGTCGAGATGCGCATCGACAATATGCTCGCGCTCGTGAAGGACGATGCGCGCGACGTGCCGGGTGTGTATCGAATGACCTCCGCGGACGGCGAGGTGATCTACGTCGGCAAGTCCAAGGCGCTGCGCACGCGACTGCTGAGCTATTTCCGCGCCAAGTACCCGAAGGACAAGGGAGCGCGCATCCTGCGCGAGGCGGCAACACTGACGTGGGAGCACCAGCCCTCCGAGTTCGCCGCCCTGCTTCGCGAGCTCCGTCTCATCAAGCAGCTGCGGCCTCGCTACAACGTCGCGATGAAGCGCGATGCGCGCTATCACGCCTTCGTGCGCGTCTCGCGCCCGCCCGCGCCGCGCTTGCACGTCGTGCGCGGGGCCGGCACCGACGAGACCGGCACCTACTTCGGACCGTTCCGCGGCGCTCAGCAACTTGGCGAAGCCATCCGCGAACTGAACGACGCGCTCGGGCTGCGCGACTGCGCACTCGACACGCCGATGTTCTTCGCCGACCAGCCCGATCTACTGGATCTGCCCTCGCGCACGCCCGGCTGCATCCGACACGAGATCGGGCGCTGCCTCGGACCCTGCGTGGGCGCCGTGCGCGTCGCCGAGTACGACGCGGCCTTCGCCGCCGCGCGCGGATTCCTCCTCGGTGAGCACGATACGCCCGTGCAACTGCTTCGTGCACGAATGGAGGACGCCAGCGAGCACCTCGACTTTGAGCGCGCCGCCTTCTGGCGCGACAAGGTCCTGCGCCTCGAGGCCCTGCGCGAGCAGTTCGCGCGGCTTCGCTTCGCGCTCGAGTCGTTGAGCTTCTGCTACACGGTGCCCGGCGTGAAGGGCGAGGACCGGACATATGTCATCCGGCGCGGCGTCGTTCGCGCGGAACTCGCCACGCCGACCGATGCGCAGGGGCGCGCCCAGTTGGCCGCGCGCGTCGCCGAGGTGCTCGGCGCCACGTCGCGCACCGGTCAGACCGTCCCGGGCCACGAAGTGGATGAAGTGCTGCTGGTCGCCGGGTGGTTCCGAAAGTTTCCGAAGGAGATGGAGCGCACGGTTCTGTTCGAGGCCACCCCCGCCGAGCGTATCGCGTAACGCGTTGCCCCGTAGCGAGGGTATCGCAGGGCGTAATATTGAAGGGATGACCGCGCTGACTCCCCGCACCCTGCACCGCCTTTCGCTGCTCGCTATACTGGCGTGCAGCGTCTCGCCGCGCGTGGTCCACGCGCAGGCGGCCGCGCGGCCGGAGTTCGTGCAGCAGATCCTGTTCGTCGCGCCCTTCAAGACCACGGGGGATCGCCGCCTCGGGCTGCGCGTGGCGGACGAGATGCGCGGCGCCCTGCGTCGTACCGGCGACCGCCGGCAGCTCGCAGTCGTCGGCAGCGACTCCGCCGAGCGGATGCTCAAGGCCGGCGGCTTTCCGCGCGCCGAGGAGGCCCGCGAACTTGACGTCGTGTGGGTGGCCCGGCTGTCCCGTGCCGACGAGGTGCTCGTTGGCGAGGTACGGCCCACGGGCGACACGCTGGAAGTGCGCGCCACGCTCGTGCTCGTGCGCGACCCGCGCGTCCGCGAGCCGCTGCCGCCGGTGCGCGGTGTCGGTGCTGAGCAGGCGGCCAACGCACTGGCCCGGATGGTCGTGCGGGCCCGGGCGCAGTCTGACGATGTGCGTCGCTGCGAGAACCTTGCCCGCGCGAGCAGTGTCGGGCCGGCAATCCGCGCTGCGGAGCGCGCCATCGCGGCCTTCCCGACCAGTCTGCTGGCGCGCAACTGCCTCGTGCGCATCCTCGCCACGCAACCAGGGCTGCAGGACTCCGTGCTGCGTGTGGCGGCGTACCTCATCGCTCGCGACTCGCTAAACATCATCGCGCATACGATGCGTGCGCGTGCCTTGGTTGGCGCCAACGCCGTGACGGCGTGGCAGCGCGTGGTCTATCTCAAGCCCGACAGCGTCGAGCTCGGCCTCGAGGCCGTGGAGACCTTCCTGAGGCTCGGTCGCCCCGAGACGGCGCTTCAGGCCCTCGACACCTTGGTCGTGCACAACCCGCGCGAAGGCTTCTACCAGCGACAGCGGTTCCGCGCATTGCATACGCTCACGCGCTGGGACGAGGCGACCGCGCTCGGCGACTCGCTGGAGCGCCACGATCCATTCTTCGGCGCGGACCCGAACTTCGCGGTGCGCTACGTCGAGGCGCTCAAGATGCACGGCGACACTGTGCGCGCGATTGCGAAGAGCGCGCGCTCGGTGATCGAGCATCCGACCGACGGACGCCTGTACGTGCAGTACGTCGATCTGATCGCCGGCGAAAGCACCGTGGCGCTGACCCGTGGACTGGCGCGCTTCCCGAGCTTCGCACCGCTGCGCGTACTCGCCGCGCAGCAGGCGCGCGCCGGTGGGGACCGCGCCGCCGAGCGCGTGGCCCTGGAGGGCGCCGTCGCCGCCGACTCGACGCTCGCGCCCATTTACCTGCGGCTCGCCGATATGTGGTACCAAGAGGGGCGCGCGGACAGCGCGCTCGCCATCCTCACGCGCGCGCCTCGCTCCGGTGAGGGCGTGACGCGCCTCCGCGCGTATCTCGTGGCCCGCGGGCTCGACCAGCTCCGCGCCTCCGTGGATTCGCTGCCCGAAAGTTACCTGCGGCCGATGGCGTTCCTCGCGCTCGCCGACAGCGTGGAGTCCCGCGAGGATTCCCGCGGCCTCGTCGTGGCGGCGTCGTTGCAGTTGGCACGCGCGCACCTCGTCACGGGAGCGACCGCGCGCCGCTGCGAACCGATCCAGCAGGCCGTCTCGGGCCTCGCGCTGGCGACCACGTTTCTCGCGCGCGGCGTCGGCGAGGGCGAGGCGGCGACCGAACTGGTCGAGGCGCGCGATGGCCTGCAATCGGCGGTCGACGAGGCCGGGCGGATTCTCTGCACCGAGCAACCGGCACAGCGGCCCTAACGCACCGCCGGCTTCGTGCCTCCAGCGCGCGACCGCGCGCTACATTGCCTGAATGCACGCCCCGGCCCCCGTTTCCGAGGACCACCGCGCGCTGGAGTCCACGCTCGAACACGTGGCCAACCAGTCGAATGACCTCTCCGGCGACTTGTTGGCGCGGCTGGTCGAGCGCCTGCGACCTGCGCGGCGCGGCGACGTGGCGAGCGCTCCGGAGCGCATCCGCGAGCTGATCGCGCTCCTGGACGCGCGTCCCGCGCTCGCCGCCGGACTCTCGGTCCATCTCAAGGCCGTGCTGCTCTCGCGGATGCATCGAACGCTCTACGCGGAGTCCGGCATCCTGCAGAGCCAAGGGTTCCTCACGGGACTCTGGGGCCGCCTGCTCGGCCGGCTTCTGCCACCCGCAGTGGACGCCGACTTCCTGCGCGACCTCGTCGCCGAAGTGTTCGACGAACCGCACGATGCGGCGTGGGTCGCGCTGGTGCCACAGTCGCAGTGGATCGCGCTGTTCGAACGCCTCGGCGTGTACGGCCCGGAGTTCGCCGCGGTGCGGGCGCACTGCCGCGCCGAGGTGTTAGAGGCGATGCGGATGACGTCGCACCGGCTCGCGGCGCTGGGGATGGAACCCGCCCTGCTCCGCTATCTCCCGGAGCTCGCACGGCACGAGTCGCCCTTTCTCGCGCAGAGCGACGAGGTGCGCCTCTTTCTCGCGCAGCACAGCCAGCCAGGCACCGCGCACGACGGTCATCTGGAAATCCTGCTCGCCCAGTGCACGCAGCTCGTCGCGCGCATCCGCACGCGCTCGCACGAGAGCGGCGTGGGTGTGTCGCTGGTGTTCATTCTCGCGCGGATCGAGCAGCTGGTGGATCGGCTGCGGCTCCTGCGACAGCTCGCCGTGCCCGATGCCGCCGACGCACCGGAACGCGTCCAGGCGCGCGGCGCCGAGTTCTTCGCGCGGCTGGTGCAGGCCGAGAACCGCCGCAATCGCATCGCCGACCTCTTCGAGGGCACCGTCGCATTGCTCGCACGGCGCGTCACGGAGCACGCCAGCAAGTCGGGCGAGCACTACGTCACCGACTCGCGCGCGGAGTACCGCCAGATGTGGCGAGCGGCCTCCGGCGCGGGACTCATCGTCGGCGTGATGGCCCTGCTGAAGATCCTCGCGTCAACGCTGGGGCTGCCCGCGTTCTGGGAGGCGGTGGCGTTCAGCCTGGTCTATGGTGTCGGGTTCGTGGTCGTCCACGTGCTCCACCTCACCATCGCGACCAAGCAGCCGGCGATGACGGCCGCCACGCTCGCCGCCGCGCTCGATGCCTCACCGGATCCCGAGGCGCGCCTGGACACGATCGCCGCGCTCGCCGCGCGTGTCAGCCGGACGCAGTGGGTGTCCATCTTTGGCAATGTCACGATCGGCTTTCTTACCGCGCTCTTCCTCGGGCTCGTCGCCAGCGTCTTCCTCGGCCTCGAGCCGGTCACGATCCCCAAGGCGGACAAGTTGCTCCACGAGCTGCACCCGTGGCAGAGCCTCGCACTGGTCCACGCCGGCATCGCGGGCGTGTACCTGTTCCTCAGCGGCCTCATTTCCGGCTACTACGACAACCAATCACTGTACCACCGGATCCCGGAGCGCCTGCGGCGCGTAAAGTGGCTGCGCCGCGCGATCGGGACGGAGCGCCTTGACCGTTTCGCCGGCTACGTCGAGCACAATCTCGGTGCCCTCGCCGGCAACTTCCTCTTCGGCTGTATGCTCGGCTCGACAGGGACCATCGGCGCGTTCTTCGGGCTGCCCATCGACATTCGGCACGTCTCGTTCGCGGCGGCCAACCTCGCCTTCGGACTTCAGGCGCTGGAGTTCTCGCTGCCGTGGCAGACCATCACCATCAGCGCCGTGGGTGTCATCCTGATCGGTGGCGTCAACTTGATCGTGAGCTTCTGGCTCGCGCTGCGCGTGGCGCTACGGTCGCGCGGTATCGGGCCCGACGACACGCGGGGACTCACACGCCGTGTCCTCCGCCGACTCCGCGAGTCGCCGCGCGAGTTCTTCCTGCCGCCAAAGTCGTCGCCTGCGGCGCCGCCTGCGCCGAGCGCGGCCCGCGGCACCCGCTAGGCCGTACTGGTCCGTCCGTCGGCGTCGTAGAACGTCGCGCGCAGCCGGTCCGCACGCTTCCACACCCACTCCGACCGCGACGCCGCGCAGATTACGTTCACGTAGGCATCCGTGACCCACTCGGTCTGCTTGATTGCCTCGTTCGCGATCCGCCCGAGGCGCGAGTCGAGTGCGCCGATGATCCGGAACGTCGGCTCGATGACGATCACCGCCGACGTCGCGCCATCGATGGTCTTGAGCTGCCGGCGCAGCATCGCCGCGCGCTTCGCGCCGTCCACGGAGCGCACCAGCGCGATCA
Source organism: uncultured Gemmatimonas sp. (assembly GCA_964414995.1). GTDB lineage: Bacteria > Gemmatimonadota > Gemmatimonadetes > Gemmatimonadales > Gemmatimonadaceae > Pseudogemmatithrix. The sequence continues at coordinate 4,724 of CAYPYY010000081.1, read as the reverse complement.
GGCCCTCGCGCTCCTCGTTGGTCAACGCCGGCGCCGTCAGCACGTGCTCCTCACGCAGCTGGACCACCTCGGCACGCTGCGCGTCCACCTTCCGCGCCTGGATCTCCAGCCCGCGATCTGCCTCGTCCACGCCGTCGTCCTCGCCACGCAGTGCCGCGGCTTCGCGGATGAGCGGCCACACGCGCGGTGCCGAGCTCGGGTCGAGCCGCATCACCTCGCGAAGGAGCGCCTCACCCTCGGGCCGGCCGTCCTCGATCAGCGCGGAACCGACGATGAAGCGCGACTGGGCATCGCGGGGATTCGCGGCGATCGCCCGCTCCAGCAACGGGAACGACTTCCGTATCCCGTTGAGGTTGAGCGAGCGCTCGATGTACTCGTAGAGCTCCTGCTCCGACAGCGTCTCCCCGGCCGCGTCACGCGCGGCAAGCGCGTTCATCTCCGCACGCATCGTCGCGCGCTCCTCGCGCAGCTGCGCCCAGTGCGGCTGCATCGCGTTCACCCACTCGGCGTCGAGCTTGGCGAGGAACTCCTCGGCGACCGGACCGAGGTATCGGTCCGCGGCGGATTCGTGCACGGGCTCGATCAGGCGCTCCAGTTCGCCCCGCAACGCAGTGACGTCGGTGAGCGCCGCGTCTAGCAGCTTCAGCGCACGCAGGCGATCCACCAGCGAGGGATGCGTATCGGCCGTCGTCGCCTTGCGGCGCACGGCAACCTCGAGGGCCGACTCTCGCGCCTTCGTCCATCGCGGATCGTCCAGGGCGTGCCGCATCTCGCGCCACGGCCGTGCCGGCGGCTCCGGCTCATCATCGGCCCGCGCCGTGACACTCGGGAAGTAGTAGTGCTCACCCACGTTGGCGCGCGACGCGAGCGCCGCCAGCGCCGAACCCATCGCCCGCGGACTGGTCACGCGGGCGGCATCGGCGTCGGCCGCGTACTCGTCGGCACGGGCGGAGACGAACGCCAGCGCCTCGAGGCGCGGCACGTACCACTTGAAGAAGCGATCGAAGAGCACCGAGACCCACGAGTCGGCTTCCTCGAGTCGGGCCAGCAGCACGCGCCACGTCCGCGCAATGCGGTAGGCCTGAAGGCCGCGCTTCGGATGCGAGCCCGAGAGATGCGCGAACTCGTGCGCCAGCACCGCGTCGAACTGCGCGGGCGTCAGTGCCTCCATCAGCGGCACTCCGAGCACCAGGAAGTTGCGCGGCATCCCGAAGATTCCGAACATCTGCAGCTGCGTCACGCTCGCGTTGAACTGCGGCACGAGCAGGATCTGATTGACCTGCGGCGCCTTGAGCCCCGCGCGCACCTCATCAATCCGGGCCATCAAGCGCGGCACGCGGTTCGGATGAACCCACTCGCCCACCGGCGGTTGCGCGGGCACCCACAGCGCCTTGATGATGAGCACACTGAGTGCGGCCGGCAGCCAGATGATCTTGATTGCCGCGACCACGCCGTTGCCGCAGAGGATGGCCAGGAGCAGCAGCAACGTCGCCACGACGGCGACGCCCAGGATCACCAGCACATAGGTGTAGCCGAGCGCAATCATCGCCGTCAGATGCGCGCGCAGGGCACCGTGTTTGTTGGCGTACTCGCGCTCCCGCTGGCGCACGTGTGTGTTGAAGGCCTTTGCGTCCATAGGGCGTCGAATGTACGCTTGGCGAATGCGTCGCGCACTCATTCGAGCGTTATCGGCCGCCATCCTGGCGTGCCTGGGCTATCTCCTGTTCTGGCCGTTACCCATCGCCCCGGTGGCCTGGGAGGCCCCCGACGCGCCGGGGTTCGTCGGCGTCTTTGAGCGCAATGAGCGACTGGGAGCGATGGAGTTCGTAGCCCTCGGAGCCGACCACGCGCCGGAGGCCATCGCCCGAGACGCGGAGGGTCGCCTGTACGCGGCGACGGAGCAGGGCTGGATTGTCCGGCTCGACTCCGCTGGTGCGCGGCCTACGCGGTGGGCCAACACCGAAGGCCGACCACTCGGAATGGCCTTTGACTCCGCGGGCACGCTCTGGGTGGCCGATGGACGGCGCGGCCTGCTGGCCATCTCGCCCGAAGGCGTCGTGCGCGTCGCGGCCGTCACCACGGCGGCCGGCGACACGATTCGCTACGCGGACGACGTGGACGTCGCGCGCGACGGCCGCGTGTACTTCTCGGACGCGACTACCAAGTTCTACCCGCCCGCCTTCGACGGACTCGAGGCATCGCTCCTGGAGATCATCGAGCATCGCGGCAACGGTCGGCTCCTCGAGCACGATCCGCGCACCGGACAGACGGTCGAGCTCACCGGCGGCTTGGTGTTCGCCAACGGCGTTGCGCTCACGCACGACGAGTCCGCGGTGCTGGTCAACGAAACGGGCAGCTACCGGGTGCTGCGCGTTGAGCGTGACGGGCCGGCCCGCGGCGCGGTGCGCCCGCTCATCGACGGACTGCCCGGCTTCCCCGACGACATCACGCGGGGCGCGGACGGACGATACTGGATCGCCATCATCTCGCCGCGGAACGCCCTCGTGGATGCGCTCGCGGGACGACCGTTCCTGCGCGCCGCCATCCAGCGCCTGCCGAGCTTCGTGCGGCCCGGACCCGTGCACTACGGGCACATCGTGGCCGTCAACGACAGCGGCCGCGTGCTCCACTCCCTGCAAGATCCGAGCGGAAAGCTGCCGCATCTGACATCCGCGCTCGAGACGCCCGGCTGGATCTACCTCGGCTCGCTCAGTGCGCCCACCGCTGCGCGCCTGCGCTGGGTGCCGTGACACCGTTCGCGGTATCTTCCCTCATCCTCGTCCCGCTCGCCCACTCCCACCGGCTCACACCAATGCGTTCGCTCATCCGCTTTGCTGCCGCGCTCTTTCTGTTGGCGCCGGCCGCGCTCACCGCGCAATCCAGTGCTGACGTGCTCCGTGAAGCGGGCGGCGGCCCGCCGCGGGTGATGGACCCAGACTTCCGCGCACCGGCCAATCTCGTCTACAAGCGCGCGTGGCACGTGACCGAGGCACCCGCACAGGCGGCCGACGTCGTTCCGGGATTCCGCTCGCCGGCGCAGTTCTTCACGCTGATGGATGCCAATGGCGTGCCGCGCCGGAATGTGCAGTTGGCCATCATCGTCCACGGCACCGCGACGCCGTCGCTGCTCAACAACGCGGCGTATAATGCCCGCACCGGCGCCGACAACGGCAGCATCGCCCTGCTCACCGCCCTGCACGAGGCGGGCGTGCAGATCATCGTCTGCGGGCACGCGCTCTCAAACCGCAACGTAGCGCGCGACCAGCTCCTGCCGTTCGTGAAGGTCGCCACCACGGCCGCGACCGCCCACGCCATCCTGCACGCGCAGGGCTACGACGTGCTCTCGCCCTGAGCCGCGGCGGACGCCATCAAGCTGGGCCGCCGCGCGCCAGGGCGGCCCAGTCGCGCGGCTCGTCTGTCACCGGCGCGATGATCGCGCGCGAGATGAAGATGAAGCTCAGCAGGACCAGCACGCCGATGCCTTGGCCGATGGCCGGCGCCATCCCGAGCTGGCCGATGCAGATGTACGCGACCAACGCCCAGATGATCGGGCCGGTGATCGCGCTGAACCGACCCACCATTCCATAAAGGCCGTAGAACTCTCCGATCCGGTGCGGCGGTGTCAGCCGCAGCATATACGGACGGTCCGCGCTCCAGATGCCACCGAGCGCGACGCCCGCCATTGAGGCCACGAGGAACAGCGTCTGCCACGGCAGTCCGAGCAATCCCACGGACGCCGCCCCCGCGAACGTCGCCACCCACAGCCACAGCACATAGTCCAGCGTGCGCTTGGGCCCGACCTTGTCCACCAGCCAGCCCCACATAAAACCGCCGAGCACGGCGAACGAGATCGCCGCGAGCATAATGAGCCGTGCCTTGCCCTCGCCCTCCTTGCTCGACAGGCCACCGGCGACCGCCACGTTCACCGTGTAGAGCGTCATAATGCTGATCACGGTGTTGATCGCGTCCGTGTAGAACACGCGACCCACCAGAAATCGAATCAGCCCCGGATACTGCGAGCCCGACCGCAGCGTGCGCCACGTCTCGGCCGTGCTCTCCTTAATCACGTGCAGCCCGAACACCGGCCGCGGATTCGGATTGCCGCGCTCCCGCACGAACAAGAAGCAGGGAATGCTCAAGGCAAGGAAGGCAATGGCGATCGCCGTGAACAGAAACGGCTTGTCCGCCGACTGCGGCAGGAAGCCGATGCCGACCGCGAAGTAGCTCCCGAGGTACCCGATGCCGACGCCAATCCCAGAGATGCGCCCGCGATTCTCCTCCGTGGTCACCTCGGGCAGCAGCGCGTCGTAGAACTGCAGCCCCGCCTGGTACGCCGCGTTCGCGAAAATGAACGCGAGCATCGTCATCCAGTAGCCGCTGCGCGCCAGCGTCGCGGTGAGCACCACGCAGATCACCGTGCTCGCCACGAGGAACGGCATCCGGCGCGGCGCGCGGTCGGTCATCGCCCCGAGCAGCGGCGAAATCACGAAGATGATCCCCATCGACACCGCGGTAATCACCCCGTAGACCGCATCGGCCCGATCGGCACCGACCTCTTCGCGAATCCAGAGCGAGAAGTACAGCGACACAACGCCCATCGAGAAGATGGTGTTCGCGAGGTCGTACAGGATCCAGCTCCAGACCGACCGCTTGGGGATGGCGCGAGGGGGGGTAGTCATAGTCAGAATCTGCGGGTCCCGGATGGTCGGCCGCCAGCGGCGACC
>CAYPYY010000080.1:0-12648 GCA_964414995.1 uncultured Gemmatimonas sp. | reverse complement strand
CCGCAGGGTCCGGCTGGAGCCACCGGTGCGACTGGCGCGACCGGTGCAACCGGCGCCCAAGGTCCGCAGGGCGAGATCGGCCCGCAGGGTCCGGCAGGGCCGCAGGGCGATACTGGTCCGCAGGGACCCGCTGGCCCGACGGGAGCAACGGGTGCTACCGGCGCGACTGGTGCAACGGGTGCCCAAGGGCCGCAGGGCGAGGTCGGCCCGCAGGGTCCCGCTGGTCCGCAGGGTCCTCAGGGTGACGCGGGTCCGCAGGGGCCGGCTGGTGCGACTGGTGCTACCGGCGCGACCGGCGCCCAGGGTCCGCAGGGCGAAGTCGGTCCGCAGGGCCCCGCTGGTCCGACCGGTGCCACCGGTGCTACCGGTGCCACGGGCGCGACCGGTGACACTGGTCCGCAGGGACCGCAGGGACCGGCTGGTCCGCAGGGACCGCAGGGAGACACCGGTCCGCAGGGTCCGGCTGGCGCCACCGGTGCCACCGGCGCGACAGGCGCACAGGGGCCGCAGGGCGAGGTGGGTCCTCAGGGTCCCGCTGGTCCGCAGGGTCCGCAGGGCGATCCTGGCCCGACCGGTGCGACTGGTGCAACTGGTGCAACTGGCGCAACTGGTGCGACCGGCGCGCAGGGAGAGACCGGTCCTGCGGGCCCGCAGGGTCCGCAGGGTGATCCTGGCCCCACGGGGGCGACGGGAGCTACCGGTCCAGCCGGTCCGCAGGGACCGCAGGGCGATCCGGGTCCGACGGGCGCGACTGGCGCGCAGGGTCCGCAGGGTATCCAAGGTCCGCAGGGCCCTCAGGGTCCAGCTGGCGCTGACGGTGCCGACGCGGTCGGTGCGTCGGCGAACACGCCAAACACGCACGTCGAGCGCGACGCGAACGGTGACTTCGCGGCGGGCACGGTGACGCTGACCTCGCTGAGCACCGGCACGGCAACGCTTTCGGGTGCGCTCACGGGCACGTCGGCGACTTTGTCGAGCAACGCAACGATTGGCGGTACGCTCGGTGTGACGGGTGTGACGACGCTTTCGAACAACGCGACGGTCGGTGGCACGCTTGGTGTCACGGGTGCAACGACGCTTTCGTCGGGGCTGAGTGGCACGACGGCGGCGTTCTCGAGCAATGCGACGATTGGCGGCACGCTTGGTGTGACTGGCGCGACGACGCTCTCGGCCGGGCTGACCGGTACGACGGCGGCGTTCACAGGAATTGCGAGTGCGGCCGGCGCGACGTTGTCGAATCGGCTGCGGATTACTGCAGACTCGGGATTTGTTGCGTCGGGGACGTACGCATCACTCCCCGGTGCTCAGCCGCTGATCACCGGGGCGGGGACACGTTTGGTCTGGCACCCGCGCCGCGCGGCGTTCCGAGCCGGTCGCGTTAGTGGGACGCAGTGGAACGACGGAAGCATCGGCGACTTCTCGGTTGCGTTCGGCGACGACGTGACCGCGAGCGGCGCCGCCTCTGTGTCGATGGGTGCTTCATCCTCGGCGACGGGCTCCGGCGCCGTGGCTTTGGGCAGCGTCAATAGCTCGTCCGGCGCTACCTCAGCTGCGATCGGAGGTAACAACACCGCTTCCGCAAACTTTGCGGTCGCGCTTGGTGGGAGCAACACTGCGAACGCCGTCGAGGCGGTCGCGGTGGGCTCATCGAATTCAGCATCGGCGCTACAGGCAGTTTCGATTGGCTATTCGAACGTTGCCTCCACCCAGAACGCAACCGCGATCGGTTTCGACAACACCGCGAGCGGCGCGGGTGCGACCGCGGTCGGATTTCAATCGACCGCAAGCGGCTTGGGTGGTCTCGCGCTTGGTACGGGCGTCGTGGCGGGCGCGCAGTTCTCGACCGCAATCGGATTTGGCGTGTCCACGAATACGCGCACCGGCGCGATCATCATCGGCGACTATTCCAACACGAACTTCTCATCGTCTCCGACGCTTTCAACCGCCGACAACCAGTTTATGGTTCGCGCAGCGGGTGGAACCATCATCTACTCCGCGTCTGACCTATCCGCAGGCGTTACGCTCGCGTCAGGCGGCGGCTCCTGGGCCTCCGTCTCCGACCGCAACCGCAAGATGAACTTCCGCGAGCTCGACGGCGAAGACGTCCTCCGCCGCCTGCGCAACGTTCCGGTCACCGAGTGGTCGTACATCTCCCAGGGCGCAAGCGTGCGCCACATCGGACCGATGGCGCAGGACTTCTTCGCCGCCTTCCGCCTCGGCACCGACGACGTCACCATCACCACGTCGGACATCGACGGCGTCAACCTCGCCGGCATCCAAGCCCTCATCGAGCGCTCGGACCGCCTCCGCGCGGAGAACGCCGCCCTGCGCGCCGAGGTCTCCGACCTCCGCACGCGTCTCGAGCGCCTCGAAGCCCTCGAGAAGCGCCTCGAAGCGCTGGAGAAGCGCGCGCCGTAACACCGCGCACGTAGTTCAATCTCCACAGAAACACCGAGCGGCCGACGCCATTCCGACGTCGGCCGCTCGCTCTTGCACACGCCGTTTCGCCGCACGAAGGCCACACGAGGCACCGCATCACGCTGCGCGGCCGCGCGTGACGCCATCCGCTAATCCAACGCCGCCGCAAACTCCCGCACGATCTCACCGGCCGGCTTCACCGCGTGGATACTCGCCACGCTCTTGCCCGCCTGCCAATAATCCGTCCCCGTCTCCGCGGTCATCAGCGACTTTTTGAGCCGTCGCACCGATTGCAGCGCGTACCAAGTCCGCATCCAGTGCTTGCGCTTGCGCCCGCGCAGCATCCAACGCGCAAACCAGCCCGCCTTCGTGCCGAGCCGCTCGATGTACGGATTGTTGATCACCGCCACCGGCACGCCCGTGAGGCGCTCGGTCATCACGATGTCGTCCGCCGCGGCGTCCACGATGGCCTGCTTGTATGCATCGCTCGCCTTGCACTCCGGCGTCGCGATGAAGCGCGTGCCGAGCTGCACCGCTGTGTAGCCCATCCGCAGGTGTCGCGTGAACTCCTGCGCATCGCCGACGCCGCCCGCGCTCACCACCGGTAACCCAAACGGCGCCAGCTCGGCGAGCAACGCCTCGGGGTCCAACCGCCCGGCGTGGCCGCCCGCGAGCTTGTTCACGGCGATCAGTCCGTCCACGCCGCCATCCACGCCCTTTTGCGCCCACTTCCGCTCGGTGACGTCGTGGTAGACCACGCCGCCCGCCGCGTGCACACGGTCGCAGACCCAGCGCGGATTACCGAGCGAGGTGAGGAAGAAGCGCACGCCTTCCTCGAGCGCGATGTCAATCCACTGCGTCATCCGCTCGCGATAGAGCTTGTTGTTGCCCTCGATGAGCGCGTTGAAGCCGATCGGCTTGCTGGTGAGCTCGCGGATGCGGCGCAGCCCGGCGCGGAACTCGTAGCCGTGCACATAGGTGAGCGAGATGGGCTGCACAATGCCGAGCCCGCCGGCGTCGCTCACCGCCGCGACGAGTTCGGGATTGGAGCAGGGGTACATCGGCCCGCAGATGAGCGGCACCGGCACGCCGGTGTGGCGCGTGAACGCGGTCTCCATCGTCACTTGGCGAGCCCCAGGCGCCAGCGCACCGTGGCCGTCGCGACGACCACGCCTTGGCGATCGAGGCACTGGGACACGACGTCGAACTCGCGGTCCTCGGTGATCGTCGGTACCTCGACGCGCGACACCGCGCGAATGGTGCCGCGGGCCTTCTTGTGGTACTCGATCCCGATGTGCGTCACGATGCCGCGCACGTGGCCGGGAAGGCCGGCCATCATCGCGAGGCCACTGGCCATCTCGGCCACGTTCATCAAGGCGATAGCGTGGACGGAGCCGAGGTGCTGCCGATTCGCGCGGATGTCGGGGATCTCGACCTCCGCACGGCCGGGCTCGAGCACGCGAATGCGCGGGCGCACGGACCCGGAGTAGGGCACGGTGCGCGCAAAGATCTGTGCGAACAGCCACTGGCCGCCGGGCAGCGGCGCGAGGCGCTGCCAGAGTGCCAGCAGGCGGGAGCCGGGAGAGGAAGGCATCCGGAGAAGCTAATTCGCGGTGCGCGGGGCGGCGCGTGGAGGCGGTCCACTTGACTGCCGCGCGACGGGCGCGAGTTTGCTGGGATGATGCGTCTGCGCCCTCTTTTCTCGCTGGTGGCGGGTCTCGCCGCCGGTGCCCTCGCTTGTTCGGACTCCGGGCCAGAGCCCGTGTCCGAAGTCGCGCTCTCTGTCGAGACATTGCTGCTCAATAGCGGCGCCGAGTCGCTCGTCGTCGCGAGCGTGAACGGCAAGGGCGGCAAGCCGTTGGAGGGGCGCCGCGTGCAGTGGGTGAGTCCTGACACGACGGTGGCGCGAGTGGACAGCACGGGCCGCGTGCGCGCCGGCTACGTGCTCGGCAGTACCGAGCGCCAGGTGGTCATCTCCGCGACCTCGGGTGGGCGGAGCAGCTTCGTGGGCGTGCGGGTGCTGCCCAGTGCGGTGGCGACCATCGGCCTTGGCGCGACCGCATCGCTCGATGCCGGGGGCACGCGACAGCTGGAGCCGGTGCTGCGTGATGTGGCGAACAACACGCTCACGGGCCGGCCCACGAGCTATCTCTCGCGCGACACGTCGGTGGCGCGGGTCAGCGCCACGGGGCTGATCACGGCCTCGGGGTTCGTGGGTGCTTCCAACCGCACGACGTATGTCGTGGTGAGTGTGGACGGCATTGCCGACTCGCTCGCCGTGACCGTCGCGCCGACGACGGTAGCGAGCGTCACGGTCACGCCGGGCCAGCCGTACCTGGCGCCGGGGAGTACGCGGCGGCTGCGCGCCGTCGCGAAGAATCCCAGCGGCGTCACCGTCGGTGGCGTGACGGTGGACTGGTCGAGCGCCGACATCGGCATCGCCACGGTGAACGCCGCTGGCGTGGCGACGGGCGTGGCGCTCGGCGATGTCAACATCACCGCGACGGCGAGCGGGCAGTCGGGCAGCGCGCTCGTCTCCGTGAACACCTGCGGTGCCGCGCCGGCGGGCGAGTACACGATCGAGATCCGCTACACGACCGGCCTCGCGAACGCGGCCGTGGCAGAGGCGTTCACCTGCGCTGCTCAGCGCATTCGCGCGGCCATCCGCACGCAGCTTGCCCCGATCAACTACGCCAACCTCAACGCCAACGCCTGCGTACCGGGGCTCACGCTCAACGAGACGATCAACGGGCTCGTGATCTATGCGACCGTGGAGCCGATTGACGGAGCGGGGGGCGTGCTCGGCTCTGCGGGGCCGTGCTACGCGCGGCCCGAGGACGGGCTGCCCGCCGTCGGCCGGATGCGCTTTGACGTGGACGACCTCGCGAATATGCAGGCCAACGGCACGCTGCGCGCCGTGATAATGCACGAGATGCTGCACGTGATCGGCGTGGGCACGCTGTGGAGCGCCAAGGGCTGGCTCTTCGGCGTGGGGACGAATCCGCGGTTTGGCGGGACGTTTGCGCGCGAGGCCTGCATCACGTTCCACGCTGGCGCGAGTGCCTGCGCCGAGGGCGTGCCGGTGGAGGACTGCGTGGGCATTCCGGGCTGCGGTACGGGGACGATCAACTCGCACTGGCGCGAGGCGACGTTCGACAAGGAGCTGATGACCGGCTACATCGACCTTGGGCAGAACCCGTTCTCGCGGATGACCATTCAGTCGTTGGCCGACCTCGGCTATGGCGTGGATCCCGACCAGTCTGACGACTACTCGCTCGCGGCGCTCGGCGGCCCGGCACTGCGCGTGCTCTCGCCGACGGCGATTGCGATGCCCGAGCCGTTCAGGCTGCTGGGCTACGTGGATCGGCGCGGCCGGTTCTATCCCAGTCGCTGACGCGCACGATGAAACCCGCAGGCCTTCTTCTCGTTGCTGCGCTGGGCGCGGCGACCTCGACTCTTGAGAGCCAGACACCCGTGACGCCTCGTCCTCCCGTCGCCCGTCGCATTCCGTCCGAGACCCTGCTGCACGGCGAACGTCGCGTTGACGACTACGCCTATTTCCGCGACCGCGAGCATCCGGAGACGATTCCGTATCTCGAGGCGGAGAACGCGTACACGGACGCGATGACGGCGCACACGAAGGTGCTGGAGAACCAGCTCTACGACGAGATCATCGGTCGCATCAAGGAGGACGACACGGGCGTGCCCGTGCGCCGCGACGGCTGGTTCTACTACTCGCGCACCGAGCGCGGCAAGCAGTATCCGATCTACGCGCGCAAGCGCGGCTCGCTCGACGCCGCCGAGGAGATCTACTTCGACCAGAACGCGGAGGCCGAGGGCTACGCGTTCTTTCAGGTGGCCGGCCTGGAGCTTTCGCCGGATCACAACCTGCTTGCCGTGCTCGTGGATACGAACGGCTACGAGGACTTCAGTCTGCGGGTGAAGGACCTGCGCACGGGGCAGTGGCTCGCTGACCGCGTGGAGAAGGTCAGCTGGGGCCTCGCGTGGGCGAACGACAACCGCACGCTGTTCTATATGACCTTCGACTCCGCCAAGCGCGGTGACAAGGTGTGGCGCCACGTACTGGGCCGCCCGCACGGCGAGGACGTGATGGTCTACCACGAGCCCGACGTGCTGTTCAACGCCAGTGTGCAGCGCGACCGCAGCGAGCGCTGGATCATTATGGGCTCGAACTCGTTCACGTCGAGCGAGGTGTGGGTGGTGCCGAGCGACGCGCCGACGACGGCGCCGCGGGTGATCGCGCGGCGTCGGCCGAACGTCGAGTACTCGGTGGAGGGCGGGGCCGCGCACTTCTACATCCACACCAACGAGAACGCGCCGAACTTCAAGGTGATGCGCGCGGCCTTCGACGCCACGGGGCACGAGCAGTGGCAGGCGTGGCTGCCGCATCGGCCGGAGGTGTACGTGGAGGGCGTGCTCGCCTTCAAAGAGCACGTCGTGGTGCAGGAGCGCCGCGACGGACTGCGTCGACTCGCCGTGCACGACCTCGCGGGGCGCAGCGCGCACGAGATCGAGTTCCCGGAGGCCGCGTACGGCGTGTTCCTCGGTGGCAATCCGGAGTTCGATACGCGCACGGTGCGCTTCACCTACAGCTCGTTGGTGACGCCGAACTCGGTGTTCGACTACGCGATGGATGCGCGCACGCGAGAGCTGAAGAAGCGCGACGAGGTGCTGGGTGGCTACGACCCGTCGCAATACGTGGTGGAGCGCACGTATGCAACGGCGCGAGACGGGGCGCGGGTGCCGGTCTCGCTGGTGTACCGCAAGGGACTCGCGCGCGACGGCAAGCGGCCACTGCTGCTGTACGCGTACGGCTCATACGGCGCGACGATGGAGCCGACGTTCAGCTCGGTGCGCTTTTCGTTGATCGACCGCGACATCACGTACGCAATCGCCCACGTGCGCGGCGGCGAGGAGATGGGCCGCGCGTGGTACGACCAGGGCAAGATGATGCACAAGATGAACACCTTCCACGACTTCATTGACGTGGCGGAACATCTCGTGCGCGAGGGCTACACGTCGCGCGACCGCATCATCGCGCACGGCGGCAGTGCCGGCGGTCTCCTGATGGGCGCCGTGGCGAATATGCGGCCCGACCTCTTCAAGGTCATCGTCGCCGACGTGCCGTTCGTGGATGTCATCAACACGATGCTCGACGCCAGCATCCCGCTCACGGCGCAGGAGTGGGAGCAGTGGGGCAACCCGCAGAACCCCGAGCACTACCGCTATATGATGCAGTACTCGCCGTACGACAACGTGCGCGCGCAGGCGTATCCGCGGATGCTGGTGATCTCGGGCATCAACGACTCACGCGTGGCGTACTGGGAGCCGACGAAGTGGGTGGCCCGTCTCCGCGCGACCCGCACCGACCAGAATCCGTTGTTGCTACGGATGCAGATGGGTGCGGGCCACGGGGGTGGATCAGGGCGCTACGAACGCTACCGCGAGATGGCGTTCCGCTATGCCTTTATGATTGACCAAGTGCGACAGGGCGTGGTGCAGTAGCGCCTAGCGCCGCTGCAGCCGCGCCGAGCCGGAGCCCGTGGAGATGCGGATGCGTCCGTCGGCGCCGGTGCCGATGGTCCCGCGCAGCTGACGGCGGCGCACCTCGTCCATCGTGACGGGGAAGTCGCTGGAGATGCCGCCCGAGCCCGTGTTCACGTCCACTTCGACGTTCGGGTTGTTGGGCAGGGCCAGCGTGGCACCGCCGGAGCCGGTGCGCACCGTCGTCGAGCGCGGCACGCGCGTGAGGTCAAGGCGAATGCTGCCGGAGCCCGTGGAGGCGCGCACGTCGTCGGCGCGCAGGGACTCCACGCGCACACCGCCCGATCCCGTGCTCGCCTCAAAGCGCTCGACTTCTGCGCCATTGACCTCGACGCTGCCCGAGCCGGTGCTCGCACGCAACTCGGTGCCCTTCACGCCGCGGATCTCGATGCCGCCGGAACCGGTGCCGGCGTTGACGTCGCCCTCGGAGCCGTCCACCGAGATGCGGCCGGAGCCCGTGCGGAGCGTGATGCGGCCCTTTGTGCGCGAGGTCGTGATCGGCGAGACGCGGGTGCGGAGTTCGAGTTCACCCTCGACATTCGAGGCCTCGATCTCGCCGACGCCGAGGTTGAGCGTGACGCGCTGGCCACGCGGTACGCGGATCTTGAGGTCGGCGTGCGCCTCCAGGCCGGAGCCGCTGGAGCGGATGCGGACGCTGCGCCCGGTGTCGCGCTCATCGTCGTCGTCGTAGCTGGAGCTCGAGAAGGTGCCGTCGCCGGCCACGGACAGGCGCACGTCCCACTGCCACGAACGACCGTCGCGGTAGACGATGTTGCGTTCCGGGTATCGCACGACGAGACGCCCTTCGGCGGCCTCGACGGTGAGCCGACGGCCGTCAGCGCCGCCGCGGACGACTTCGACGCTGACCTCGCGGCCCGAACCGGCCTCGATGGTGGCGCGGCCGGCGAGGTTCCAGATGCTGACGCGGTCGCCGCGCAGCGTGTGGCGCTCGGGGTCCTGGGCGTGCGCGGTCGCCGCCGAGAGGGCGAGGGCGGCAAGGAGGGCGGGGAAGACTCGGGACATTGCGATGGGCTCCAGTAGGTGGCGCGACGGGCACTACGACCCCGCCGGCGCGGGGGTTCCACGGCATCTGACATTCGTGCGCGGCGGAGGGTTTGAGCGCGGCCAAGGCCTATGCCGGGGTTGCCCTCGAGCCATCGTCCGCCAGCTTCCTCCTCGAACCGCTACCCTCCTCGTCGCGTTCGTCTCCCAATGCTCACCGCCCTCGCACTCCTGCAGGCCGCGCTCGCCGCCCAGCTCCTCCGCCGGCTGTGGGGTGGTCGCACGCGGCGCCCGCCGGAAGCACCGCGCCCCGAGGGCCTCACGGGCAGAGCGCTCACGGTCATCGTCGCCACGCTGAACGAGGCCAGGCGCATCGAACCCTGTCTGCGTGGGCTGCGGGCGCAAGGCGAGCCGGTCCGCGAAATCCTGGTGGTGGACTCCGGCTCCACCGATGGCACGCGTGAGCTCGTCGCGGCAGCGGCGCGTGAAGACGCGCGAATTCGTTTGCTCACCGATCCGCCGCTTCCCGCCGGATGGGTCGGGAAGGCCTGGGCGCTGCAGCACGGGACCACGCAGGCATCGAGCCCGTGGGTGCTGGGAATGGACGCGGACACCGAGGCGTATCCGGGGTGTGCGGCGGCCGTCCTCGCGGCGGCGGAGCGCGAGGACTTCGACGTCGTGAGCTTCGCGCCGCGCTTCGACGGACAGAGCGCCGCCGAGCGCTTCCTCCAGCCCGCGCTCCTCATCACGCTGCTGTACCGCAGTGGCGCGGTGGGCGACCCGCGCGTGCGCGCCGACCGCGTGCTCGCCAACGGGCAGTGCTTCCTCGCGCGCCGCGAGACCTTGCTCGCGCACGGCGGCTACGAGCCGGTGCGCGAGTCGTTCGCGGAGGACGTGAGCCTGGTGCGGCACCTCGCCGGGCGCGGTGTGCGCGTCGGGTTTCTGGATGGCTCGCGCCTCTACCGTGTGCGCAGCTACACGGGAGTCGCGCAGATGTGGCGCGAATGGGGGCGCTCGCTCGACTTGAAGGATGCGACCAGCCGCGCGCGTCAGGTCGCCGACACGCTGTTCGTGGTGCTCGCGCAAGGCGCGCAGTGGCCGCTCGCGCTGTGGCTGGCGCTGCGTTGGGACACCATCCCCGCCGGGCCCGTTCGTACGCTGCTTGGCGTCGGCACCGGCGTATTGCTCGGCCTGCGCTGGCTGCTGCAGGCGGCGATCGCGACGAGCTACGAGCGCCGCGGACTCACGTGGTGGCTGAGTCCGCTGGCTGATCCCGTCGCCGCGTGGCGCTTGGTGCTGAGTTCGCTCCGCCGCCCGACGCGGTGGCGCACGCGCAGCTACGCGAGCGACGTGGCCCGCGCCTAGACCTGCTTCACCTCGGTGACGAGCTTGACCAGCGTGTCCTTGGCGTTGCCGAAGAGCATCTGGGTCTTGTCGCCGTAGAAGAGCTCGTTTTCGATGCCCGCGAATCCGGCGCTCATTCCGCGCTTCATCACGATGCAGCGCCGCGCGTAGTCGGCGTTGAGGATTGGCATCCCGAAGATCGGCGACGAGGCATCGGTGCGTGCGGCGGGATTCACCACATCGTTGGCGCCGATGACGAGGCAGACGTCCGTGCGCTCGAACTCGCCGTTGATCTCGTCCATATCAATGAGCTTGTCGTACGGCACGTTGGATTCGGCGAGCAGCACGTTCATATGGCCTGGCATTCGGCCCGCCACCGGGTGGATGGCGAACTTCACCGTCCCGCCGCGCTTCTCGATCAGTTCCATCAGCTCGCGCACCTGGTGCTGCGCCTGCGCGACCGCGAGGCCGTAGCCCGGCACGACGATCACGCTCTGGGCGTACGCGAGCTGCAGCGCCGCCTCCTCGATGTTGGTCTCCTTCACGGTGAGGCCCGCGGCGCTCTTGCCGCTCGCGGCCGTCGTCGCGCCGAAGGCGCCGAACAGCACGTTCGTGAGCGAGCGGTTCATCGCCTTGCACATAATCTGCGAGAGGATGATGCCCGACGAGCCCACGAGCGCGCCGGAGACGACGAGCACCTCGCTCTTGATGACGAAGCCCGTCATCGCCGCGGCGATACCGGAGTACGAGTTGAGCAGCGAGATCACGACGGGCATATCGGCGCCGCCGATCGGGATGACCAGCAACACGCCAAGCAAGAGCGAGAGGCCGATGAGGGCATAGAAGGCCCAGAGCGGTGCGCTGGGCACGGCCACGAGCCAGGCCGCGAGCCCGACAATCAACGCGAAGAGCAGGCCGTTCACCGTCTTCTGACCGCCGAAGACGATTGGCTTGCCCGTCATCACCTCTTGCAGCTTGGCCCAGGCGATGGCCGAGCCGGTGAGCGTCACCGAGCCGATCAGCACGCCGAGGTGCGTCGACAGCGCCACGTCCAGCGTCGCCACTGCCGCGATGCTCTCCCCGTGCAGGAACTCGGCCGAGGCCACGAGCAGCGAGGCGCCGCCGCCCACGCCGTTGAGCAGCGCGACCATCTGCGGCATCGACGTCATCGCCACCGTGCGGGCCATCCACAGGCCGAGCGCACCGCCGACGAGGAGACCGGCGGCGATCGTGCCGTACTCGACCGTCTTCGTACTGAGCAGCGTGACGATGATCGCCAGCAGCATTCCCACCGACGAGAGCTGGTTGCCGCTGCGGGCCGTCTCGGGGCTGCCGAGACGCTTGAGGCCCGTGACGAAGAGGACCGACGCGATCAAGTAGAGCAGGCGTTCCACGGCGACGGAGATCACTTGCCACCCTCCGTCGGGGACTTCTTGAACATCTCGAGCATCCGGTCGGTCACGGCGTAACCGCCGACCACATTCATCATCGCGAAGACGATGGCGATGAAGCCGAGCACCTTGCCCAGCATCCCGTAGTCGTGGTGGCCGGCAATGGCCATCGCCCCGACGACGGTGATGCCGGAGACGGCGTTGGCGCCGGACATCAGCGGCGTGTGCAGCGTGGGCGGCACGCGTCCGATCAGCGATGCGCCGAGGTAGGTGGCGAGGATGAACACCACGATGAAGCCGATGAGATCCATTACGCCCGTCTCCCGGTGACGATCATTGCGCCGGTGATTTCGTCGGCGCGATCCACGTTGAGGGTGCCCTCCTTCGTGAGCAGGTGCTGCACGAAGGTGAGGATGTTGCGCGAGAGCATCTGCGACGCGTGCGTGGGCATCGTGGCGGGCAGGTTGACTGGCCCGATCACGTGCACGCCATTCACCTCCACCGTCTCGCCCGCTCGCGTCGCCTCGCAGTTGCCGCCGCTCTCGGCGGCGAGATCCACGATCACGGCGCCCGGCGCCATCGTGCGCACGGTGTCGGTCGAGATCAGTCGCGGCGCGGCGCGTCCCGGGATCTGCGCGGTGGTGATCACCAGGTCCATTCCCTTCAGGTGATCACGCAGCGCCTGCTGGATGGCTTCCTGTTGTTCCTTCGTCTGCTCCTTGGCGTAGCCGCCGGCGGTCTCGCTGTCGGCGGCGATGAGATCCTGCGCGACGACCGTCGCGCCCAGGGAGCGGATCTGCTCGGCGGCTGCGGCGCGGATGTCGAAGCCGGAGACGACGGCACCGAGGCGCCGCGCCGTGGCGATCGCTTGCAGGCCGGCGACGCCGGCGCCGAGCACGCAGCACTTGGACGGCGCGATGGTGCCGGC
>CAYPYY010000079.1:0-12759 GCA_964414995.1 uncultured Gemmatimonas sp. | reverse complement strand
GAACGCCTTCATCGTCCCGGGAGCCATCTCGGGAATATACTCGCCCGCGCGAGCGCCCTCCGAGCGTCGGCGGTCGCGCGACTTAGGCCGTGAGCCGCCCCGTGATGCCGGGCGCCGTCACTGGGCGCGCGCTGGGAAGCGCCACGAAGCGCTCGAGGGCAATGCGCGTCTGCAGGCGCTCGCGAAATCCGCGCGACACCGTCAGCGGGCGGTGATGCCGCGCCAACAGCAGACCCGCCCGGAGGTCGGTGTCATACCGCGCACAGGCCGGGCACGCGTCGGCGTGGGCGCGCATTGCGCGCGCCAGCGGGGCGGACAGTGGCGCGTCCAGCCATTCGAGATGCTGGGCGCGGAACTCGGAGCACTTCATAGCGGACCTGGGGAGGCGGTGGGGAACCGACCGAAATGACGAAACGCCCTCCGATACACTGGAGGACGTTTCGCGTTCCGGACTGCAGGCCTTCGGAGGTCCCACCCCCCGTCCGTGCCTTACTGCAGTGCCGGCTCGATGATCTCGGCGAACGATGCCCGGGCGCGGTTCAGACGCGACTTCACGGTGCCGAGGTTGCAGTGTGTGATCTCAGCGATTTCCTCGTACGAGCGACCCTCGAGCTCGCGGAGGACAAACACTTCGCGGTGATGCTCCGGCAGCTGCGCGACGGTCTGCTCGACGAGGGCGCGGACGTGTCGCTTGCGGTACAGATCGTCCGGGCGCATCGACGAGTCCTCGAACTCCAGCGGCCGCTCCTCGTCCTCCCAGCCCTGCGTGATGGTCTGGAAGAGCACCAGCGGGCTCCGCGAGCGATTGCGGAGCTCGTTCTTCGCCAGGTTCGACGCAATCGTGTAGATCCAGGTCGAGAACTTCTTGGAGCGGTCGAAGCGCGCGATGTGCCGGTGCACGCGGATAAATGCTTCCTGCACCAGGTCTTCGGAGCGCTCGCGGTCGCCAACGGTCCGGTAGATGAAGTTCAGCAGGCGGTTCTGGTAGCGATCCACCAGCGCATCGAACGCGCGGGTCTGACCCGCGAGATATTCAGCCACCAACGAGCCATCATCAAGAGTCTTAAGCGACTCAAGCGGCTTGTACGTCGTGGCAGTTGTCTCGAGCTTCGCAGCGGCGCGTCCCATTGTGTCCTCGTGGTGAGGCGTCGATCGGTCTTTCCCCGCCGATGTAGAGGGGCAGGGCCCGTGCCACGAGTGCCAGCGCCGTAAGTCGTTGAATTACAACGACTTTATCTGAACTTAATCCTTATAGTTGTCCCTTCAGTGACACTATGCGCGTCCCAAATCGTGGACGCATCAGTGGCCGGCCGTTGGCCGCGACTCAGCCGCGCCAGAAGCCCGCGAGGTACAACACCGCAATCATTGTCTTCGAGTCCTGAATCTCACCGTCCCGAATCATCTCGAGCACGCGAGTCAGCGAGAGTGGCACGACTTCCATAAACTCGTCCGCCTCGCGTGCCGCCTCACCCATCTGGAGCCCCGTCGCGACGAACAAGTGGATCTTCTCATCCGTGAATCCCGGTGTCGTCCACAGTGCGGTGAGCGGCTCGATGCGCTCGCACCGACATCCCGTCTCCTCCAGTAGTTCGCGCTCCGCACAGCGAATCGGCTCTTCGCCCGGCTCCAAGCGTCCGGCCGGAATCTCCCACAAGTAGTCGCCGATGGCGTAGCGATACTGCTTGATCAGCAGCAGCTGCGGGTCCGCGCTGTGCAAGTCGCTCAACAGCGGGACCACCGCGGCCGCACCGGGATGATAGATGCGAACCTGCTCGCCTTCGCTGCCGTCTGGAAACCGGACGCGATCGACGTGCGCGTCGAGAAACCGGTGCTGCCACACGCGGGACCCGCTGATGCGTCCCGGAACGATGGGTTGCTCGTCCACTCAGTCCTCCGTTGGGTCGTCGCTCGCCGACACGGTCTGCTGCGGTGCGAAGCCCAGCGCATCGAGCGGCGCGCCCACCACGTCCGGATCTCCGACCGCGAGCACCAGGAGACGCGTCGGGTCGAGCTGCGTCGCGGCTGCCGCGTGGACCTGCGCCGGCGTGATCGCCTGCACGCGATCGCGATACGTGCGGAACCAGTCGCTCGGCAGTCCGAACACCTCCGCCCCCGCGAGCGCTCCCGCGACCGCGGCCGTGCTCTCGTAGCGGATCGGGAACACCCCCGCGAGGTAGTCCGTCGCGAGCGCCAGCTCCTCGCGCGCCGGAGGGCTCGCGCGCATCACGTCGACCTCGCGCAGGATCTCCTCCACTGCGCGCGCGGTGACGTCGCTGCGCACCGCCGTGCTCACCACGAACGGCCCTGCCCCGCGTCGCCAATCGAATCCCGATGACGCCCCGTAGGTGAACGCGTGACGCTCGCGCAGGTTCAAGTTGATCCGCGACGAGAAGAGTCCGCCGAGGATCGCGTTCATCACGACAATCGCTAAGTAGTCCGGGTGGTTGCGTGCAACGCCGACGTGTCCGACACGCAGTTCCGACTGCGGCGCCTGTGACTTCGCCACGACGATGAGCCGGCGCGTGTCGGCCGCCGCAGGACTGGCCACGAGCGCGGCGCGCGTAGCGTCCGCCGTCCAGTCCCCGGCGCCGCGCTCGGCGAGCGCCACGGCCGCATCCACCGTGATGTCGCCCACGAAGATCAGCGTGGTGGTCTGCGGTCCGTAGTGCCGCGCGTGGAACGCGCGCACCGCCGCGGCATCGAGCGCGGCGACGGTTCGCGCCGAACCGCCGGCGGGTCGCGCATAGCGTGAGCCGGGCGCGTACAGGTAGCCCGTGAAGCGCTGGTCCGCGAGCCCGCGCGGTTCCGCCAGCTGTTGTGCGAGGTCGTCGAGACGCTCGTCTCGCTTGCGCGCGACATCCGCTGCCGGAAACGTCGGCGCACGCAGCACCGCCGCAAAGAGCGCGAAGGCCGCCTCGAGACGGGAGGGCATCACGGTCATCCGTGCGACGCTTGAGTCCCAGTCCGCGCTCGCCTCGAACGCGGTCCCCAGCGACTCGAAGCGCTCGGTGAGTGCGGCGCCATCCAGCGCGCCCGTGCCCTCGTCGAGCGTGCGCGCCGTCAGCGCCGCAACGCCCTCCGCCCCTGCGGGGTCGGCGCTCGCGCCGGCGTCCACGAGCGCCAGCACGGTCACCACCGGCAGCCGCGGCATCGGAGCGACGAGTACGCGCAGGCCGTTCCCCAGCGTCACCCGCTCCACACGCGGAAACTGGTACGGTCGCACCGCCCCGCTGGGCGGCAACAATCCGCTCGCTGCGGCACGCGCCTCGACCGCGCCGGCGGATCCGCTCGCTGCACCGCTCACGCCGCCACCTCCGTCGCCGCCGTGCGCGGCACGAATGACAGTGTCGCGCGATTGTCCTCGCCCAGCAACGCGTTGGCCGCGTCACGTAGCTCGGCCAGCGTCACGCGACCGTAGCGCGCGAGCTCCTCGTTGACCAGCCGCGGATCACCAAAATAAGTAGCATACTGCGACAATTTGTCGGCCCGCGCCGCCACCGACTGCAGCCCCACCACCCATTGCGACTCGGCAATCGCGAGCGCGCGATCGCGTTCCGCGGCGGTCACGCCGTCACGGCGCAGCCGATCCACCTCGCCCACCACGCCCTCCACCAGCGTCGCCAGCGGGACACCGGCGCGCGCCGTGACATCGCAGACCAGTAGGTCGCTCCCCTTCGGCAGGTCGAACGTGTACGCCCCCGCATCCGCGGCAATCGCACGCTCGCGCACCAGGCGGTGCGGCAGGCGCGCGCCGGCACCGAGCCCGAGTACCGCACCAAGCAGACTCGCGGCATACCAGTCGCGCGACCCGAACGGCGGAATGCGAAACGCCAGGAACGTGCGAGCCGCCGCCACGTCGTCCTCAACGACCTCGCGCCGCCACGAACCAAAGCGCGCGGGCACCGACATATCCGGAAGCGGGGCTCGCCCACGCCCCGCCGCAATCGGTCCGAAGTGCCGTTCAACCATCGCCAGCGCGGCGCCGGGCTCAAAATCGCCGACGATGCTCAACACGGCGTTATCGGGCGTGTAGTGCGCGCGAAAGAACTCTGCCACGTCGTCCAGGCTCGCCGCGGACAGATCGTCCATCGAGCCAATCAGTGAGTGGTGATACGGGTGCTCAGGCGGAAAGCACAGCGCCGGCAATCGCTCCCACCAGGTCCCGTACGGCTGGTTGTCCACCGACCAGCGTCGCTCGTTCTTCACCACGTCGCGCTGGGTGTCGAGCTTCTGCTGCGTCATCGCCGGCAGCAGCCGTCCCATCCGGTCGGCTTCCAGCCAGAGCGCGAGCTCCAGCTGGTGCGCCGGCAATGTCTCGTAGTAGTTGGTGCGATCCAGCCACGTCGAGCCATTCAACGTCCCGCCCGCCCGCTGAATGAGGTCGAAGTGTTCGTTCGCCCCCACGTGCTCGCTGCCCTGAAACAGCATATGCTCGAACAGGTGCGCGAACCCCGTGCGACCGGCGCGCTCGTGCGCCGAGCCCACGTGGTACCAGAGGTTGACGGCGACAATGGGCGTCGAGTGGTCCTCAGAGAGCACCACGCGGAGGCCGTTCGCGAGCCGATGGTCCGCGATGGGGATTCGGAGAGCAGCATCCACTGCCGTTACCAGTCGAAGAAGAATGCGAGCGGTGCCTTGAGCGTCTCGCCAAGGAAGTAGCTGGGCTGGCGCGCGACGCGCTGCCACGCGTCATCGGTGCGCGTGGGCGATGTGCGCACCGCAAGGCCCTGTCGCCGAGCAATCCGTCCCGCACGGGCGACGTGGAACGGATCGGACACCAGCACGATGTTCGTCAGGCCGCGCGCCTCAAGCAGGCGCGCCACGCCCTCGAGGGACTGCCCGGTGGTACGACCCTCGTTCTCCAGCAGGATGGCGGTGTCCGGCACGCCGGCCTCGAGCGCGTAGCGACGCGCCACCGCAGCCTCGGACTCGGTGTCGCCCTCCGCAATGCCGCCCGTGAACACGATGCGCGGCGCCAGGCCGCGCGCGTACAGGCCGACGGCGTGATCGAGCCGCGCACGAAGCACCGGGGACGGGCGGCCACGATACTGCGCGGCACCAAGGACCACGATGGCGTCGGCTCGACTCGCCTCGTCGTGCGTCGCCGCGCGCAACACGCTGACAGCAGACGCCGCCCAGCCAAGACACACAACGCCGACGATCGCGAGCGCGATGCGGCGGCGGCGAGGTGGTGCGGGGGGACCAGACATCACGCGAAAATTACCCCGCGACCATCAGCGGCGATACCGCGCGTGCTACTCGCCCAGCGAAAGAAGGGCGAGCGTGAATGCGTCCAGCGTCGCTTCGCGCGCGCCGTGCGGCGCGTCGGCGGTGGCCTGACCATCAAGCTGCTGCAACAGCACCTGCCCGAGCAGCGTGCGCGCGACGTGTGGCCGCACGCCCGCGCTCCGCAGCACGGCCGTCGCCAACGCCGTGGCCCCGCCTTCGCGCGCCGCGCGGAGACGTGCCGCATCTGCGCGTAGCGACGCCTCGCGTGACAGCGCGACGATCAGCCCGCGGACCGCCACGCCCTCCGCGTCCGCCACCAACGTGTGAAGTGCGCCCATCGGCTCGTCCGCGCGGGCGGCGGATTCGAGCGCGGCGACGTCGCGCCCGACCGCGTGCTCGAGCAACGCCACGAGCAGGGCCTGCTTGTCTTCGAAGTGGTACAGGACCAGCGCCTTGCTCACGCCGGCGGCGTCCGCCATCGCCTGGATGCTCAGCGCCCCCACGCCGTCGCGCATTCCCAGCGACATCGCCGCGACGAGCAGCCGCTGGCGCGTCTCGCCCCCGTCAGCGCGTGACATCACTCCCGGGCTCCGGCGCGCTCACGCGATAGCCCGACCGCCGAAGCCGCTCGGCAAACGCGTCCTGTGCCGCGGCCTCGCCGTGCACGAGAAACACGTCCTGGAGCATCGGCGACGTCGCGCGGGCCGCATCGAGCCAGCGGTGCAACTCGCCGCGATCAGCGTGCGCGCTGTAGCCGTTGAGCACCTCCACCCGCGCGCGGAGCGGGACCATTTCGCCGAACACCTTGAGCTCGTTCTGGCGCTCGACGATCCGTCGGCCCAGCGTGTGCTGCGCCTGGAAGCCGACGATGAGGATGGTGTTGCGCGGGTCGCTCGCGCCGTACGCGAGGTGGTGCAGGATGCGGCCCGACTCTGCCATTCCCGAGGCGGCGATGACGATCATCGGACCGCTCCGCCGCATCATCGCCTTCGAGTCCTCCACGTCCGGCGTGAAGAGGACATTGTCGAAATCGAAGATGGAATGCCCGTTCTGGCGGGTGTGCTTCACCAGCGCTTCGGCCGAGTCGAAGTCGCCGGTGTTGTCACGGAAGACGTTCGTGGCCTCGGTCGCCAGCGGGCTGTCGATCACGACGGGGATGCGCGGAATGCGCCCCTCGTGGGAGAGCTGGTGCAGGTCGTACAGAAGCTCCTGCGTGCGGCCCACGGCGAAGGCGGGAATCATCACGCGGCCGCCGCGGGCCGCCGTCTCCGACACGATTCGCGCCAGGTCGCCTCGTGCGCTCGTGACGCTCGCGTGATCGCGGTCGCCGTAGGTCGATTCCATAATCATCCAGTCCACGCGCTCGAGCGGCACCGGATCGCGGATGATTGGCAGGCCCTCGCGGCCGATGTCGCCGCTGAATCCCAGGCGCCGCAGCACGCCGTCCTCCTCGAACTCGAGCTCAATCGAGGCCGAGCCGAGGATGTGCCCCGCATTCACGAACCGCGCGGTCACGCCAGGAACCACCTCGAACCGCACGTCGTAGCGATGGGGGGCAAATTGCGTCAGCGCGGTAGACACGTCCTTGAGCGCGTAGAGCGGCTCGATGGACTCGCCACGCTTCCGCGCGAGGAACTCCGCGTCCTTCTCCTGAATGTGCGCGGAGTCGGCAAGCATCACCTCACAGAGGTCGCGCGTCGCCTCGGTCGCGTGGATGGCACCCCGATACCCTTCCCGCACCAAGTACGGCAGCCGGCCCGCGTGATCTATGTGCGCGTGCGAGAGCACCACGGCATCAATCCGGTCCACCGCGTACGGCAACGTGCGGTTTCGCTTGGTGGTCTCGGACCGCCGCCCCTGGAAGAGGCCGCAATCGAGAAGAATCGTGCGGCCGTTCGCGTGGACGAGATGCGCCGATCCAGTGACTTCGCGGGCCGCGCCGGTAAAGCGGAGTCGCATCTATCGCTCGGCGTCGCGAGCGAACACCACCGTCAGCCGCTGGCCGTCCTGCGCCATCATCGTGGGCGTCCAGCCGCCACGGCTGCGCTCGTTCAGGAGATCGGTGAGCGCGTCCTCGTCCTCGCGCTGGTGTCGCGACAACCGCAGGATGACCGCCTGATATTCTTTCATCGAGCGGAAACTACTACTTTCTCGCGTATGCCGACCACCCCCGCACGCCCAGGCCTGATCGTCGTCTCGCACCCGCTGGTGCAGCACAAACTCTCGATCCTGCGCGACCAGGCCACCCCCAAGAAGATCTTCAAGGAACTGGTCGATGAGATCGCGATGCTGATGGCCTACGAGGCCACGGCGGATCTCGCGCTGGCGGACGTGGAAGTGGACACGCCGCTCGAGACGATGACCGCACGACGCGTCGCCGGCAAGAAGCTCACGCTGGTGCCGATTCTGCGCGCCGGTCTCGGGATGGTGGAGGGCATCCTCAAGCTGGTCCCCAGTGCGCGCGTCGGACACATCGGGCTCTACCGCGATCACGACACGCTCGAGCCGGTGGACTACTACTTCAAGGTGCCGGGCGATGCGGCCGAGCGCGATTTCTTTCTGCTCGACCCGATGCTCGCCACCGGCGGCAGCGCGGCGAGCGCGGTGGCGTCGCTGAAGCGCGCGGGCGCCACACGCATCAAGTTCCTGTGCCTCGTCGCGGCGCCGGAAGGCGTGCAGCGGCTGCTGGCCGCGCATCCGGACATCACGATCTACGCGGCCGCGCTCGACCGCGAGCTCAACGCGAATGGCTACATCCTCCCAGGCCTCGGCGACGCCGGCGACCGTCTCTTCGGGACGCGCTAGCGGCTGAGCGCGGCGTCGGCGCGCGGGGCAGAAGCGCTGCGCCGGCGCGCGCGAAACGCGGCTTCTGGTTCACGCCGAGCGTGATTGCTCCGATTCACGTCCTCTTGTCTGGAATCACGTGCGGGCGTATTCTTCGCGCGGGTTCGGCCCGCCCCCACCCGGGCCGCGACAACGCCTCGCTCTCTCCTGATGCTCATCAATCTGCTGCCGGACTTCTTCGCTGCACTGCAGAGCGTCGATCCCGTCGCAGCATATCATCGGTACTTCGAGGCTAACCGCGCGATCCTCGCGGCCTACTGGCACAACTACGTCATCGAACCCGTCGGCCCGCACTTCCAGGACGTCATCCGCGAAACCGTCCGCGCCGACCGCAGCGACCTCCGCGCAATGCTCGAGCGCACCGATGTCGTTGCCCTCGCCAAGCAGGCCGAGGCCGCCTGCACCGAGCTCTTCGCCGTGGACTCCACCATCGACGTCGTCCTGATGGCCGGCGTCGGCGCGGCCAACGCCGGTGAGCTCGTCGTCAACGGCCGTGGCGTCGCCTTCGTCTGCCTCGAACACTTCACGAGCGTTGCCAATCCGCAGACGCGCGGGCTCGGGCTCGATCCCGAACTCGTGCCGATGTGGCTCGCGCACGAGATCGCGCACTGCGTGCGCTACACGTCGCCGCAGAGCCGCGCCGAGATGCGCCGCAGCGTCTCCGCCGCCGGCGGCTTCTACTCCTATTGGGAAACCGGACGCGTCGCGTCGCTCCGCGAGCACTTGGTCAATGAAGGACTCGCCGTGCAGGCCTCGCGTGCACTCTCGCCCGGTCACGCACCGTGGGAGTACTACGGCTTCCAACGTCGGCAGTATGCGCGCGTGCGCGAGCTCGAGTCCGTGCTCGCCCGTGCCGTCGGCGACGACCTCGATCGCGCGGGCCTCGGCCTGCGCCTTCGCTGGCTCTCGGGCGGAATGAGTGACGAGGCACGCACCGTGCATCGCCACGTCCTCCCCGAGCGCGCTGGCTACTACATCGGCGCGCAGATGGTCGAGGACGCCATCAATGAGAAGGGCATTGCCTGGGCGCTCCGCGCCGAGGCGCGTGAACTCACCTCTTTCGCCGACACGGCCGCCCGCACTGCATAACTAAGCGGCGTCCCGTACGGTGGACACGCGCGACCGGCTCCGGGGCCGGCCGCGCGTTGTCGTTTCACCCTACTTTCCCACGCAGAAGCTCCGGAACACCCGCGCAAGCACGTCCTCGATGTCAATCGAGCCGGTCAGCTCCTCTAGCGCGTGAATCGCCGCGCGCAGATGCGTCGCAGCGACGGGCGCCGGAAGCGCGTCGGCAGCCCACGCGTCCCGAAATGCCGCCGCCTCCTCGCGCGCGGCGGCCAGCGCCGCGGCGTGCCGCGCGCGCGTCACGATCGGCTGGTCTTCCGGCGGCTCGAGGTGTGCGGCGCGCACCGCAGCCGTGATCGCCGCACGGAGCGCGTCGAGCCCCGCACCCGTGTGCGCGCTCACTCGAATCGCCGCGCCGTCGTCGTGGCCCGCAACAAGATCGCACTTGGTGCGTACGAGCACCTGTTCCGCACTCGCGTGCGCGGCGACCGCCCGCGAGGCCTCGCGCAGCAGTTCCTCGCTCTCCCCGCACACCAGCACGACCTGCGCACGCGCGAGCCAGCGGGCGCTCACCTCAAGACCGAGCCGCTCCAGCCGATCATCGCTCTCGCGAAGGCCCGCCGTATCGACCAATCGCCACGGAAGGGGCTCGGCATCCACGATGACCTCGATGGCATCGCGCGTCGTGCCCGGCACCTCGCTCACGATCGCCCGCGGATCTCCCACCAGCGCGTTGAGCAGCGACGACTTCCCGGCGTTGGGTGCGCCCGCGAGCACGACATTCACGCCTTCGCGAGCAAGCTCCGCCGCGGGCAGGGTCGCACCGAGCGCCTCAAGTGCCGCAACGACGCGATCCACGGCCGCCAGCACCCGCGCGCGCGGCACCGGACCGTCATCTTCCTCGGGAAAATCAATGTCGTAGGCAATCAGCGCCTCGACTTCAATCAACGCCTCGCGCAGTTCGGCGAGACGGCGCGAGAGCGCGCCCGAGAGCTGCCGCAGCGCGCTCCGTTGCGCGGCGCGCGAGCGCGCGTCCACGAGATCGGCAATCGCCTCCGCCTGCAACAGGTCCAGCTTGCCGTGGCGGACGGCGCGTTCGGTGAACTCACCAGGCAGCGCCGGCCGCGCGCCGGCGGCAACCGCAGCGGCAAGCACCGTCGCCGCAACCACGGCACCGCCGTGCGTCGTGAGCTCCACCAGCTCCTCGCCGGTGGGCGAGTGTGCCGCTAGGAACAGCACGGCCGTTGCATCGTCCAACGGCGCAGCCGGATCATCGCAGCCGTGCAGCGCAACCCGGGTCACGCGCCGCGGCTCCAGCGCCGCCGGCACGCCAAGACGACCCGCGGTCTTGTGGGCGTGCGTCCCGCTCAGCCGAACGACGGCGAGGGCGCCGCGGCCCGGCGCCGTCGCCAGCGCGACGATCGTGTCGTCACGCCGATCAGGACTTCTTGGCGCCGCCCCCACCCGCAACCACCGCCGGCGCCGCCTTGCCGCGCTCGTTCGCAATCAGCCACTGCTGCGGCAACGCGGCGAGATTCTGCACCGTGTAGTACAGATTGAGGCCCGATGCGAAGTTGAGCAGCGCCACCGTCAGGATCACCGGCATCAGGATCGCCATCATCTTCGTCTGCGGGTTCGGCGGTGCGTTGCGCATCCCCACCCACGACAGGGCGTACATCGACAGGCCCATCGCCAGCGGCAGGATGTAGTACGGATCCTTCAGCGAGATGTCGGCGAGGTAGAGGAACGAGACGCCGCGGAACTCGATCGTGTTCTGGAACACGAAGAACAGCGCAATGAGAATCGGCATCGGCAGCAGCATCGGCAGGCATCCGCTGAGCGCCGCGAACGGGCTCACGCCCGCCTCCTCGTAGACCTTCATCACGGCGACGCGCTGCTTCTCGGGATCACCCTTATGCTTGTTCTGCGCCTCCTGCACCTTCGGCGCGAGACGCTGCATCGCAATCTGCGACCGCATCATCCGGCTGTTGAGCGGCCACATCAACAAGCGCACGGCAATGCCGAACAGCACGAGGATCCAGCCGTACTCGATGTTCATCGTGCGCTTCATCCACAGCAGGATGCGCATCACGATCGTTGCGAACGGCTGCACGACGCCGCTAATCCAGCCGCCGTAGGGATTCGCGTTCTCGAACTCGCGTCCCATCGCAACCATCCGCTCCCACTCGATGGGCCCGGCGTACAACTCGAACGCGAGTCCGCTGTCCGGCAGCGCCGACACGGCGAGCCCGCGCGCGCGCACCGCGACCTTGTTCACGCGCACGTCGCCCGTCACCTGGAGCTCGGCGAACGCCGGCGCGGCGTCGCGAGGCGTCAGGAGGCCGACGAGGAAGTACTTGCTCTTCGCCACCACCCACGTGTGCGGTCCCGACTCCAGGATGCGCTCGCCCGGATCCGGCTTGCGAAAGTCCACGCGCTCGGCGCCCGACAGCTGCGGCTTGTATGCGTAGGCGAGATGGCGCGCGTCTTCGGTGGTATCCGCCTCCTGCGAGACGAAGCCGCGCGGCAGGTCGGTCAGCAGGAACGCCGGCTGCGGCAGCCCGGTGGCCGCAATGCGCACCTGGGCGAGATAGTTGTCGCGCGCAACGAGGTACTCGACGCGCACGGTGGCGACGCCGGCGACGCCGGTGAACGTGATCGTCTCGCCGCCCTCACTGGTGCTGCGCTGGCTCGTGAACGCGATGCGGTCGAGCGCGATGGTGTCGCGGCCGGCCAGGATCGAGAATCGTACGAGCGGGTCGCGAGCATCGCCGAGCTGCACGGCGCCTGCCCCGTTGCCGAGCCGGCGAAAGCGCGGAAGATCCACGTTGACGAGCGAGGCGCCGAGCGTGGAGAACCGGAACGTCGCGAGCTCGTTCGTGACGGCGATCGACTCCGCGCGCACGGGTTCGGCAGGCGCGGTCGGCGCACGGATTCCCTCGGGCGCCGGTGCGATGGTCGCTTGCGCCGTGCTCGGCGTCGCCGTCGGAGCGGACGCAGTCGCGCTCGAGTCAACGAGCGCAGGCGTGGCGGTCGGCGCCGGCGCTTCGGGCCGCGGGAACAGGACGGGCGTCATCAGGACGACGCCGCCAGTCAGCAGCAGGGCGAGGAAGAATCGCTTATCCATCACGACGGGAGGTCGAAGAAGAAATCGAAGGAGGTTCGGGCACCGGGTCGAAACCGCCCGGACGGAACGGATGGCACCGCGCGATGCGCTTCACCGCCAGCCAGCCACCGCGCAAGGCGCCGTGCTTCTCGAGCGCCTCGACGGCATAGTGCGAGCACGTCGGCTGGTAGCGACACGCCGCCGGCAGCAACGGTGAGATCGCCACCTGGTACGCGCGCACCACGAAGATCAGCAGGTACTTCACGCGGCGCCCTGCACGAGCCGGTCGCCCAGTCGTCGCATATCGCTCGTGAGCGCTGCGAAGTCGGCGTGATAGGCCGCAGGGCCCGCGCGCAACAACACGTCGTGTGGTGCGAGCGCGGCGAGTCGCGGCGTCCACTCGTGCCGCGCCAACTCGCGGAGCCGGCGCTTGAGTTGGTTGCGCGCGACGGCCGTGTGTCCGAATCGCGGCACGACGACCCCGATCCGATGCGCGTGCAAAAGGGAAGCAAGGA
>CAYPYY010000078.1:0-13271 GCA_964414995.1 uncultured Gemmatimonas sp. | reverse complement strand
AACGTGCAGGGCGCCGAACTGCTCGGGTTCACCCGCCGCGACGCCGACGTGCTCGGCGGACTCCGCGATGGTGACGTCCTCGTCATCGCCGACGAAGAGTTCACCGGCGTGAGCGCGGCAGCTGCCAAGAAGGCCGCCGCGATCATCGTCATTGGGACCGCGATGCCGCAGGGCATTCCGACGCCGTCGGTCGTGCTGCCGATCGCGAACGTCGCCGAGGAAGAGGGCACCTTCACCAATCTGCGTGGGCGCGTGCAGCGCTTCCTGCAGGCGAAGGCGGCCCCCGGCCTCGCACGGCCGAGCTGGTACGCGCTCGCCGACCTGAACAACACGCTGGGCGTCCCGAGCGAGTACTTCCTGCCGAGCGCCGTGTTTGAGGCGATGAGCAAGGCGGAGCGCGCGTTCGCCGGCCTGAGCTACGACACCCTCGGCCTGCGCGGCCTGCCGGTCGCCGGCGCGACCACCGGGGCGGCCTGATTATGGATCAATCGCAACTCGAGCTCGGCTTCTGGCCGTTCCTGCTGGCCACCGTCGTGAAGATGCTGGCAATCTTCACGCTCTATATGGTGGGCGTGGCGTACACCACGTTCGCCGAGCGCAAGATCTCGGCGTGGATCCAGGACCGCCACGGGCCGAACCGCGTGGGGCCATTCGGCCTGTTCCAGGTGCTCGCCGACGGCGTGAAGAACATTATGAAGGAAGAGACGATGCCCGGCGGCGTGAACAAGCCGCTGTTCATCCTCGCGCCGGCGCTGGCGTTCAGCACCGCGCTCTTCGCCTGGGCCGTGATTCCGTTCGCTGCGCCGCTGCCGACCCCGTGGGGCCGCGTGGATATGGTTGTCGCGGACCTCCCGATCGGCTTCCTGTTCACGCTCGCCATCACGTCGCTCGGCGTGTACGGCATCGTGCTCGCGGGTTGGGCCTCGAACAACAAGTACGCCCTGCTCGGCGGCCTCCGCTCGTCGGCGCAGATGGTCAGCTACGAGATCTCGATGGGTATGGCGACGGTCTGCGTGCTGCTCGTCGCCGGAAACGTGTCGCTCAACAAGATCATCGCCCAGCAGGTGTTTATGGGCTGGAACGTCGCCGTGCTCTCGGTGGCGAGCTTCATCTTCCTCGTGGCGGCGTTCGCGGAGACCAATCGCGTGCCGTTCGACCTGCCCGAGGCGGAGTCGGAGCTCATCGCCGGCTACCACAGCGAGTACAGCGCGATGAAGTTCTCGATGTTCCCCATCTCCGAGTACGCCAATATGGTGACGGCGTCGGCGATGTTCGCCACGCTGTTCCTCGGCGGCTGGGACATCCCGTTTACGAGCTGGGACAACTACGGCCAGTACACGGTGCTGAAGTCGCTCGCGACGTTCGGGATGTTCGCCTTCAAGGTGATCTTCCTGGTGTTCTTCTATATCTGGATTCGCTGGACGCTGCCGCGCTTCCGCTACGACCAGCTGATGTCGCTGGGCTGGAAGGTGATGCTGCCGGTCGCGCTGGCGTACGTGGTCATCGTTGCCTCGCTGATCCTCGGCCTCGATATGGCGGGGGTCGCCCGCGGCAAGACCTATGGCCTGATTATGTTCGGCGCGAATGCGGTGCTGATGGTCCTGCTGTTCTTCATCCTGGACCGCGGCCGCCTGGTGTCGCCGGCGGCGTCGCGCCTGGACCGCGAGCACCTTGAGCGCCTGCGTCAGCGCGCGCCGAGCCGTGCGACGCTGCAACCCGAGGAGATTCGCTGAAATGGCGATCAACGTGAAGGTGATGGAGCGGCCGATCCGCGAGGTGAGCTATGTGCGCGCGACGCTCAGCGGCCTCGGGCTCACGCTCAAGCACTTGGTGAACCCGCACAAGGTCACCGTGCAGTATCCGGACGAGCGCTGGGACCTCTCGCCGCGCTGGCGCGGCACGCACCGGATGCTCACCACCGAGGACGGCAAGGCGAAGTGCGTGGCCTGCGGCCTCTGCCCGACGGTGTGCCCGGCCAACTGCATCAAGCTCGTGCCCGGCGAGGACGAGGCGGGGAACCGCTACCCGCTGGTGTTCGAGATTGACGAGTTCCGCTGCATCTTCTGCGGGTACTGCCAGGAAGTCTGCCCCGAGGAGGCCATCCACCTCGGTCGCCACTACGAGAATGCGGAGTACAGCCGCGACGGGTTCGTGTACGACCTGGAGCGCCTCACCGCGCAGCAGCATCCCGTGAGCGAGCTCTGGGATCCCGCCGACCCGCGGGGAGAGTGATCGATGGGCAACGATTTCTTCCCGCTCTTCTACAGCTTCCACTTCTACCTGTTCGGCCTGCTGGCGCTGGCTTCGGCGCTGCTGTTCGTGACGCGCAAGAGTCCGATCGCGGCGGCGCTGTGGCTGGTGAACGTGATGTTCTGCCTCGCCGCGCTCTACGTGATGCTCGACGCGCAGTTCATCGGGGCCATCCAGGTGCTCGTGTATGCCGGCGCCATTATGGTGGTGTTCCTCTTCGTCGTGATGTTGCTCAATCTCGGCCACCCGACGGAGATCAGCGACATCCGCGGCAGCGCTGGACGCCTCGCGGCCGGTGCCGTGGGCATCGCGATGCTCGCCGAGGTGATGGTGCTCGCGCGGAGCAAGTTCCCGGCGCAGCTCGAGCTACCGATCCCGCCGGGCGACATCGCCGTCGGCACGCCGGGCGGTGTCATCGGGCCGCTCGCCGAGCCGCTGTTCCGCGAGTACCTGCTCGCCTTCGAACTCACCTCGATGCTGCTGCTGGCAGCCATCGTCGGCGCGGTCGTCATCGGCCGCAAGCGGAGCTGAATCGTGCTCGCTGAATCCCTCGCGCTCTCCGCGGCCCTGTTCACGATCGGCGTCGTCGGCGTGCTCACGCGCCGCAACGCCATCATCCTGTTTATGTGCGTCGAGCTGATGCTCAACGCCGTCAACCTGTCGTTCGTCGCGCTCAGCAAGCTCTACGGCGCGGCGGGGCAGGTGTTCGTGATCTTCACGATGACCGTCGCGGCGGCCGAGGCCGCCGTCGGGTTGGCCATCGTCATCGCGATCTTCCGTCACCGCCAGTCGGTGAACCTCGAAGACATCAACCTGCTGAAGGGCTGATGATCGACCTCCAGACCGCCCCCCCGGAGACGGGCCATCCGCTGGCCGACACGGTCGCGCGCTTCGCGTGGCTGCTGCCCGTGTTGCCGCTGCTCGGATTCCTGCTGAACGGGTTTCTCTCGCTGCGCGCCGCCGCCAAGCCCGGGCCGGCCGATCCCTCGGCCGCATCCGACCACTCGCACGGGCACGATGCGCACCACGAGGCGCACGATGACCACGGCCACGACGATCACGGACACGCCGCCCGGCACCCGTCGGCCGCGCTGGTCTCGCTCATCGGTCCCGGCGTGCTCCTGCTCTCGTTCGGCCTGGCCGTCGCGATCTTCTTCGCGATGCGCGCGGCGCATATCGAAGACCCGTACGTCCTGACGCTCTTCCAGTGGATGCCCACGGGCACGCTGGCGATCGACGCGGCGCTGCAGTTGGATCAGCTCTCGATGGTGATGACGCTCATCATCACCGGCATCGGGTCGCTGATCCACATCTTCTCCGTGGGCTATATGCAGGACGACCCCGGGTACCCGCGCTACTTCGCGTACCTGAACCTGTTCGTCTTCTTTATGCTGCTGCTGGTGCTCGGCTCCTCCTATCCGCTGATGTTCGTGGGCTGGGAAGGCGTCGGGCTCTGCTCGTATCTGCTCATCGGCTTCTGGTTCCACGAGAAGGCCAACGCCGATGCCGGCAAGAAGGCGTTCATCGTGAACCGCATCGGCGACTTCGGATTCCTCGTCGCGATGTTCCTGATGTTCGCGAACTTCGGCACGCTGAGCTACACGGGCGTCGAGGGCGCGGCAGCGCAGTTGGAGGTCGGCTCGCTGGTCGCCACGGCGATCTGCCTCTTCCTGTTCCTCGGCGCTGCCGGCAAGTCGGCGCAGATTCCGCTCTACGTGTGGTTGCCGGATGC
Source organism: uncultured Gemmatimonas sp. (assembly GCA_964414995.1). GTDB lineage: Bacteria > Gemmatimonadota > Gemmatimonadetes > Gemmatimonadales > Gemmatimonadaceae > Pseudogemmatithrix. The sequence continues at coordinate 9,289 of CAYPYY010000078.1, read as the reverse complement.
AATGGCCGGCCCGACGCCGGTCTCGGCGCTCATCCACGCGGCAACGATGGTGACCGCTGGCGTCTATCTCGTGGCGCGTTCGGGCCTCTTGTTCGCGATGGCCCCGGTCGCCGGACTCACGGTGGCGCTGGTCGGTGCGCTCACCGCGGTGTTCGCCGCGACGATCGGCCTCAAGCAGTGGGACATCAAGAAGGTGCTGGCGTACTCCACCGTCTCGCAGCTCGGCTATATGTTCGTCGGCGTGGGCGTGGGCGCGTACACGGCCGGCGTCTTCCACCTGATGACGCACGCCTTCTTCAAGGCGCTGCTGTTCCTCGGCTCCGGTTCCGTGATCTACGCGATGCACCAGGCGTATCACGCGACGCACAACCACGAGGACGCGCAGGATATGCGCAATATGGGCGGCCTCAAGGCCCATATGCCCATCACGTTCTACTTGATGTGGATCGCGACGCTGGCCATTGCCGGTATCCCGATCTTCTCCGGCTTCTTCTCCAAGGACGAGATCCTCGCGTCCGTGTTCGCGCGCGCGCACGGCTCCACGCTCGCCGACGCCTCGCTGCTCGGCGTACCGGGCAGCACGCTGCTGTATGTGATCTACGCGCTCGGACTCGGCGCGGCGCTGATGACCGCGATCTATATGACGCGGATGATGATCTACACCTTCCACGGCCCCAACCGGACCGGCGAAGCCGAACGCGCGCACCTGAAGGAAGCGCCGTGGGTGATGACCGGACCGCTCGTGGTGCTCGGTGTGCTCTCGTTCATCGGCGGCTGGTTCAATCTGCCGCTGATCACGGGCGGCGCGCTGGGCCCAGTGGAGATTCTGCATCACTGGCTGGAGCCGGTAGTGGGGCAGGGGGCGCTGCTCGTCACGCACGGTGAGGCGGCGCATCTCTCGCACAGCACCGAGTACGTGCTCATCGGCACGGCGGTGGCGATTGCGGTGGGCGGCATCGCCTTCGCGTTCGCGCGCCTCAAGCCGGAGGCGCTCGTGCCGGCCAAGGACGCCCCGGCCGAGGAAGGCTTCGGCAAGGTGCTCGCCAACAAGTGGTATGTGGACGAGGCCTACGCCAAGACCGTCGTGGCACCGACCGTCGGGGTCTCGCGCAGCGTCCTCTGGAAGGGCGTGGATGTGGGCATCATCGACGGACTCTTCGTCAACGGCAGCGCGCTGCTGGCGCGCGGTGCCGGCTGGATGGGATCGCAGTTGCAGTCCGGGCGCGTGGGAACCTACGCCTGGGTGATCGTGCTCGGCGCGATCTTCGTACTGAGTGCCTTCTCCTTTATCTGATCCGACCGTGACCGCGTTTCTTGAATCCATCGGCTACAACGGCTGGATCCTCCCGGTCCTGCTGGGCCTGCCGCTGCTCGGGTCGCTCGCGCTCTTCGCGCGCGCCGGCGCCAGCGGCAGCGCCGAGGAGCGGATGCACACCGACCGCCGCCTGGCGCTGGGCATCTTCGTGGTTGAGGCGCTGCTCTCGCTGGGCCTCTGGTGGTCCGTGGACGTCTCGAGCACGGACTGGCAGGCCGCGGTGCAGCTCCCGTGGATCCCCAGCTGGGGCGTGACCTTCCACGTCGGGCTCGACGGCATCGCGCTGATGCTCGTGCTGCTCACCACGCTGCTGATGCCGCTGGCGGTGCTCGGCGGCTGGACGAGCATCCGCGAGAAGACCGCCGCCTACTACGGTCTCCTGCTGATTCTGACGACCGGGATGCTGGGCGTGTTCGTCGCGCTCGACCTCGTGCTGTTCTACGTGATGTGGGAAGTGATGCTCGTGCCGATGTACCTGATCATCGGCGTGTGGGGCGGTCAGCGCCGCCTCTACGCGAGCCTCAAGTTTTTCCTCTACACGATGGTCGGCTCGCTGCTGATGCTCGTGGCGGTGATCTGGCTCGGTCTCGCGGCGCAGCGCGCGGGCGTACCCAACTTCTCGTACGACGCGCTGCTCGAGATGGCGGCGCAGGGCAACTTCAACGGCTCCCTCTGGCTCTTCGCCGCGTTTGCCGTGGCATTCGCCGTGAAGGTGCCGATGTTCCCGTTCCATACCTGGCTGCCGGATGCGCACGTCGAGGCGCCCACCGCCGGCTCGGTGATCCTGGCCGCGATTATGCTCAAGATGGGCACCTTCGGCTTCGTGCGTTTTGCGCTGCCGCTGTTCCCGGTGGCGGCGATGCATCCGACCGTCCGAATGGTGATGCTCGCGCTCGCGGTGATCGGTATCGTGTACGGGGCGCTCGTCGCGCTCGTCCAGCCGGACTTCAAGAAGCTCGTGGCCTACTCGTCCGTCAGCCACCTCGGCTTCGTGATGTTGGGCATCTTCGCGCTCACGGTGGAGAGCGTGCAGGGCGCACTCGTGGTGACGATCTCGCACGGCATCTCGACCGGCGCGCTGTTCCTGCTCATCGGAATGATCTACGAGCGCCGCCACACGCGGCTCGTCGATGACTTCGGCGGCATCGCCAAGGTGATGCCCGTGTTCGCGGTGATGCTGACCATCGTGGCGCTCTCGAGCATCGGCGTCCCGGGGACGAACGGCTTCATCGGCGAGTTCCTCGTGCTCATCGGCTCGTTCCCGACCAAGCCCTTCCACGCCGTGATCGCCGCGACCAGCGTCATCTTCGCGGCGGCGTACCTGCTGTGGGCCGTGCAGCGCATCATCTACAACCCGCTGGTGAAGCCGGAGAACCAGGCCCTCAAGGGAATGGACCTCAACTGGCGCGAGATCGGTCTCTTGGTCCCGCTCGTGGCGGCCATCATCTGGATCGGCGTGTACCCCAAGCCGCTGCTCAACAAGACGGAAGCCGCCGCGGCGCGCCTCGTGCGCATCGTCGAGACGGCGAACCCGACAATGGAAACCGCCTCCAACGTCGAGGCGCGCTAAATGACCTACGATCTCGCGATCCCGACGCAGCTGCTGGCCGCGCTGTTGCCGGACCTTGTCCTGATGGTGGGCGCGATGGCCCTGATGCTGTTCGCCGCCTGGCGCCCCGAGTCCGCCGCGCACCAACGGTCCGTGGGCATCGGTGCGATGGTGCTGGTGGTCGCCACGCTCGCCGCGGTGGTGTGGATGTCATCCACCGGTGCCACGGCCGCGCCGGGTGTCATCGCCGTGGACAACTTCCGCTGGGCGGTGGATGTCGTCATCCTGATCGGCGCGCTCTGCGCCATCGCCCTCTCGATCGAGTACAACGATCGCGAGGGCATCGTGCAGCCCGAGCTGCACGTGCTCGTGCTCTTCGCGGCCTCCGGGATGATGGTGCTCGCCGCCGCGCGCGACCTGATGATCGTCTTTCTCGGCATCGAGATTATTTCGGTCGCGGTGTATGTGCTCGCCGGTCTCAATCGGCGCTCGCCGCGCTCAGCCGAGGCTTCGCTCAAGTACTTCTTGCTCGGCGCATTTGCGACCGGTTTTATGCTCTACGGCATCGCGCTCGTCTACGGCGCGACCGGTGCGACGCAGCTGGATACCATCGGCGCCCGCATCGCGAGTTACGGCCTCATTGGACACCCGATGCTGCTCATCGGCATCGGGCTGCTGACGATCGGGCTGGGGTTCAAGGTGGCGGCGGTGCCGTTTCATATGTGGGCGCCGGACGTCTATGACGGCGCGCCCACGCCCGTCACGGCGTTTATGGCGGCCGCCGTGAAGTCTGCGGCGTTCGCCACGTTCGCGCGGACCTTCTATGAGTCCTTCCAGATGCCCGTCCAGGCCTGGACGCCCGCGCTCTGGTGGCTGGCTGCCGCCACGATGGTCGTGGGCAACGTGGTCGCGCTGCAGCAACAGAACCTCAAGCGTCTGCTCGCCTATTCGAGCATCGTGCACTCGGGCTACTTGCTCGTGGCAGTGCTCGCCAACTCCTCGCTGGGTAGCTCGGCGTTCGTGTTCTACGTGCTGGCCTACACGCTGGCCACGTTCGGCGCCTTCGCCGTGATCAGCACGCTGCAGACCGGCGGCGACCGCCCGCCGATGATGGCCGACTACGCCGGCCTCTGGCACGTTCGGCCCTGGCTGGCCGTTGGAATGGCTGTGTTCCTCCTCGCGCTGCTCGGCTTCCCCGTCTTCGGGGGCATTGGCTTCTTCGCCAAGTGGTATCTGCTGCGCGCGGCCGTGGACTCCAGCAACAACCTCCAGTCGCTGGCCGTGCTGCTCGTAATCACCTCCGTGATTTCCGCCGGCTACTATCTCCAGGTGGTGCGCGTGATGTTTATGCAGCCCCGCGCCGCGGATGCGAGCACGCCGCCGGCCTCGGCACCGATGACGCGCGCCGTGCTCGCCGCGATGGCGGCCGTGATCCTGTTCTTCGGCCTCTATCCCACGCCGCTCGCCACGTGGAGCGCCAAGGCGGCGATGCCGCAGGTCACGTCGCAGTCGGCCCTCACTGAAACGAACCAACTCGGGGTGCGCTAGATGATCGCCGCGGGGATCTTCCGGCAGTACGACATCCGCGGCATCGTCGGCAAGGACCTCACGGTCGAGGCGGCAGAGGCCATCGGACGAGCCTACGCCGCGCTGCTCGCCTCACGCGGCATCGCCGGTGCGGTGGCAGTGGGCCGCGATAACCGCCCGAGCGGGGCCGCGCTCCGCGACGCACTCGTGAAGGGACTCACCGAGAGCGGCGTGGATGTCGTGGACGTCGGCATCGTGCCCACGCCGCTGCTCTACTGGTCGCTGCACCACGTGAACGTGGTTGGCGGCATCCAGATCACGGGCTCGCACAATCCGCCGGAGTACAACGGCTTCAAGTGCTGCGTCGGCAAGGGCTCGCTGCACGGCGAGGGGATTCAGGAACTCCGCGCCATCATCGAGAAGCACGGCTACCGGCAGGGCAGTGGCAGCGTGCGCAGCGAGGCCATCACTGACCGCTACATCGCCGATATCGCGCAGAAGATCGGTCCGCTGCCCAGCGGGATGAAGGTCGTCGTGGACTGCGGCAACGGTGTTGGCGCTGTCGTCGCGCCCGCGCTGTTCCCGGCACTCGGCATCAAGCCGACGATGCTCTTCGCCGAGAGCGACGGCACGTTCCCGAACCACCATCCCGATCCGACGGTCGTCGAGAATCTGCAGGACCTTATCAAGTCCGTGCGCGAGACGGGCAGTGAACTGGGCATCGGGTTCGACGGCGACGCCGATCGCATCGGCATCGTGGACGGCGACGGCACCATCATCTGGGGCGATTACCTGCTGCTCCTGTATGCGCGCGACGTCCTTGCGCGCACGGGCAAGGGCCAGTCCATCATCTTCGACGTGAAGTGCTCGCAGGCGCTGGCGGACGGCATCGCCAAGGCCGGCGGCGCGCCCGTGATGTGGAAGACGGGGCACTCGCTCATCAAGGAAAAGATGAAGGAGCTGCACGCGCCGATCGCCGGCGAGATGTCGGGGCATATGTTCTTCACCGAAGGCTTCTACGGCCACGACGATGCGCTCTACGCGGCCGCGCGCCTGCTGCGCATCGTGGCGGACGCCAAGCAGACGGTCAAGCAGCTGCTCGCCGATGTGCCGCGCTTCGTCTCCACGCCGGAGATGCGTGTGGACTGCCCGGACGACCGCAAGGTCGAGGTGACGCAGGCAGCGCTCGCGCATTTCCGCGCCAAGTATCCCGTGAGCGACGTGGACGGCGTGCGGATTCTGTTCGACGGCGGCTGGGGGCTGATTCGCAGCTCCAACACGCAGCCGATCCTCGTGATGCGCTTCGAGGCCTCCAGCGAGAGCCGGTTGGCCGAGCTGCGCGCCGAAGTCGAGGGCTGGCTCGCCACGCAGGGCGTGACGGTCGGAGCGTCGTCGGGTCACTGAAATGACCACGCGGTCGCGGCGCGGACTCCTCGGACTCCTCGCCGGTGGCGCACTCGCGCTGCTCGCCGGCCGCTGGCTCTCCGCGCTCTACGGCGACTGGGCGTTCTTCGCCGCCCTGGATCTCGCCTCCGTCTGGCGCACCAAGGCCGCTGTCGGCGCGACGCTGGCGACGCTCGCATTCGTCACGACATCCGTCTTTGCGTTCGCGAACCTGTTCGCGGTGCGGCATAGCATCGTGTCGCTGGTGCTCCCGCGGCAGCTCGGTGGCCTCGAGATCGCCGAGGCCGTCCCCACGGCGCGGCTCACGGTCGCAGCGGCGGTGCTCGCGGTAATCGTGGGGGCGGGCTTCGCGCTGCTCCCGCACGACTGGTCGGCGGCGCTCCTGGCCTGGGACGGCGCGCCCTTCAACGAGATCGATCCGTACCTGGAGCACGACCTCGGCTTCTACGTCGCGTGGCTGCCGTGGGAGCGGGGGCTGCAGGAACGCGGCACGGCGCTCCTTGTCGTCGTCTCGGCCATCGTCGTGACGGCCTACGCGGCCACACCGAGCATTCGCTGGACAAGCGACGGGCTGTACATCAGCACCTGGGTGCGGCGGCATCTCGCGGTGCTCGCCGGACTCTTCGTTGCCATCGTCGGCTGGGATTGGCGCCTCGATCGGTACGAACGCCTGAGCGACGGCAGCGGCATCTGGGCCGACCTCGGCGCGGATTCGCTGTTCGCGGCGTTCGACCACCGCATCGCGCTGCCGTATCTCGCGATCGCGTCGTTCGCAGCCCTGCCGATTGCCGCCGTGCTGGTATGGGGCGGCTGGCGCGGGCACACCCGGCTCGTGCTCGCGATGCTGAGCGCGATGATTCTCGGCGGGCCGATCGCGAGCGCGCTACTCCCGCTCGTCGCGCGCGGGCCGATGTCCACTCCGGAGGCGCGGCAACGTGAGGCGCCGTACCTGCGGACGGCCGGCATCTACACGCGGCGTGCGTATGGCGTGGACGAAATCGGCGGCAGCGACACGCTGGCCCTCACCGCACTTTCCGGCACCGCGTTCGCCTCGCGCGTGAGCGTGTGGGATCCCGCGGCGCTCGCGTTTGCGCCGCCCGGTCGACGCGCCGACAGCGCAATGACGGTTGCGTGGCGCGCATCGCCGCTCGGCATTGAAGGCGTCGTGCTGCGGCGCGATGCGACGGGCGCCGGGAGACGGTGGACGGCCGAGCCACTGCGCGCGTCTACGGCGGACCAGCTCGGTCGGCCGTATCACGCGCCGACCGCACGCGATGCGCGACTCTCGACAGTGCTCGTGCATCCGGGCGCGACGGGATTTGCCCTCGTCGCGGACACGCTGGGCCGCATCGCCGCGCCGGCGTTTGAGTCCACGCTTGATCGGCTCGCGCTCTCGTGGGACCTGCAGGATCCGCGGCTGCTGTTCCGGGATCTCCCGGGCCCACGGCCGCGGCTCGTGACGACGCGCGACGTGCGTCACCGCGCGCGCCGGCTCGCTCCGTTCCTCGCTGCCGGGCCCACCGTACTGCCCGTCGTGCGAGGCGACTCGCTCTACTGGATCGTCGAGATGTTCGTCACGGCGAACCGCTACCCGCTGGCGCACGCCGTGACCGCAGACGGTGACGCGGTGCACTACGCCAAGCACGCCGCCACGGCCATCGTGCAGGCACAGACGGGCCACGTGCTGCTCGTGCCCACCGAACGCCCCGACCCCGTGATGCGCCGCTGGCTCCGACGCTTCCCGATGCTCTTTACCGCACTGGAGTCCGCGCCCGAATGGGTGCGGCGCGAGCGACCGCCGGCGGTCGACCAGATGCTGGTGCAGGGAGCCGCCCTCGCGCGCGTCGGGTTCCAGGGCGACTCGCTCGGGCGCCGGCGACTCGCGCGCCCCGACGATGCAGATGCGGACGTCGACGCGGGCGTGCCCACGCTCTTTCAGGTGGATACGACGGGCACACTCGGCTGGGCGTTGCCGGTGGACATTCCGTGGTCGGGGCGGACGCTCGGCGTGCTCGTCGCGATTGGCGGGCCGGGCCGACGCACCGAGTATCACGCCCTCGCCGGCCCGCGCTGGACGGACATTCTCGAGTGGCTTCAGGAGGGCGCCGATCTCGCCGGCTTCGGGCGCGCGATGCCCAATATGCGCCGTGGACGTGTGCAGGCCGTCCCCACGACCCGCGGTCCCGCGTGGATCCAGAGCTATTACGAGTGGCCGCCAGACGCCGCCCCCAAGCTGGCCGGCGTCGTCACGACCTTTGATGGCCGCACCCTGGCGGGCCGTACCCTGGCTGAGGCACTCGGCGAGCGGGTTCCGACCGTCGCGCTCGATCCCGACGCGTTCCGCGAACGGGTGGCAAGGCTCTACGACCAGATGCTTGCCGCCCAGCGCGCGGGCAACTGGCGAGCGTACGGCGACGCGCTTGAGGCGCTGGGCCGGCTGCTCGGGCGACAGTAGGGCCGAGGCGGCCACGCGGGTGCCAATCACCGCGCGGCGGCGATAAATTGCGAGGCTACATCACAACGACCCCACGGAGACCGTGTGAATATCCACGAGTACCAAGCGAAAGAGATCCTGCGCGGCTACGGCGTGCCGATTCCCCCTGGGGAAGTCGCCACCACGCCGGCCGCTGCCGAGGCGATCGCGACCAAGTACGGCACCGCCGTGATGGTGAAGGCCCAGGTGCACGCCGGCGGTCGCGGCAAGGCCGGCGGCGTGAAGTTCTGTAAGACGCCCGCCGACGCCAAGGAGAAGGCGACGGCCATCCTCGGAATGCAGATCAAGGGCCTCACCGTCGAGAAGGTGCTCGTGACGGTCGCCGCCGACATCGGCACCGAGGCCTACGTCGGCATCATCGTGGACCGCGCCACCAAGAAGCCGGTCTTTATGGTCTCCGCCGCGGGCGGCATCGACATCGAAGAAGTCGCCGCCAAGACACCGGAGAAGATTCTCTACGTGCCGGTGGACGTGCGCTACGGGCTGCCCACGTATGACGCGATGCGGATGGGCTTCTTCCTCTACAGCGACGTCAAGCTCGCGCGTGCCGCTGCGAAGATTATGCAGCAGCTCTACGCCGCCTTTATGGCCAGCGGCTGCTCGCTCGCCGAGATCAATCCGCTCGTGGTCACGCCACAGGGCGAGCTGATCGCCGTCGACGGCAAGATGGTGATCGACGACAACGAGCTCGACCGCCTGCCGGCCATTGCCGCGCTGCGCGATGTCTCCAGCGAGGAGCCGTCGGAGGTGGATGCACGCAACTCCAACCTCACGTTCATCAAGCTCGACGGCAACGTGGGCTGCGTGGTGAACGGCGCCGGCCTCGCGATGGCCACGATGGACCTCGTGAAGTACTACGGCGGCGAGCCCGCGAACTTCCTCGACATCGGCGGCTCGTCGAACCCGGAGAAGGTCGTCAACGCGCTGCGCATCATCACGGCCGATCCGAACGTGAAGGCCATCCTCTTCAACATCTTCGGCGGCATCACGCGCACCGACG
>CAYPYY010000077.1:0-13343 GCA_964414995.1 uncultured Gemmatimonas sp. | reverse complement strand
AAAACGTTCCGGTTGCAAGACCCCGGCGCGTCACTGTTGTGTTGCCGTCGGTATCAGATCAGCCCAGAAAGTCGAATCGCACGGCGCGCTGCACCCCCCGGCGCTTCCGCGGACTGTACCGGAACAGCTGCGCCGGGCGCCCGCGCCCCTCCGAGCGCCAGTGATCCGTCGGCTCCACCAGGTGCGCCGCCAGCAACGAGCGCCGGAAGCTGGCCTTGTGGACGCGCCGCTCCAGCAGCAGCTCGTAGACCAGCTGCAGGTCGCCGAGCGTGAATGTCGGACCGAGCAGGCGGAAGGCCACGGGTTCGTGATCCAGGCGCGCACGCACCGCGTCGACTGCCGCACGTGCAATGCTGCCGTGGACCCCGGATAGACGTGCCGGGGATAGCCAGCTGTATCCGGCCGCCCCCTCGACATCGGCCGGCAGCACCGCCACGGCAGCGACCCACAATCCGTCCTGCACGTGGGCGCCCACTTGTGCCTGCCACGCCGCCGCCCGACCCGCAACCTGACGCACGAGGGCATCCACCGCCTGCGGCACCGGCACACGCAGTGTCAGCGGGGCCACCGGCAGCGTCGCGCGACGCGACGCATCACCGTGCGCCGCCAAGACCGCGAGGGCACCATCGCGTAGGGCCAGGCAGGCGAGCGCCAGATGGGGAGCGGATCGAACCGACATCGCCCCCGTAATTAGTATCAGTTTGTTACTAACGTCAAGCGCGCGACGGTCGCTAGTGCGTGATCGTGCCCTGCTTTGACGTGTCCACTTCGTCCTGCTGGCCGGTCTTGAAGAGGAACGCCTCCATATTCCGCGTCAGGAACTGGCGCGCCTGCGGATCCATCACGTTCAGGCCGTAGTGGTTGATCAGCATCGTCTGCTGCTTGAGCCACTGCTGCCAACAGTCCGGGCAGGCGCCCTCAAGAATCCGGGCACCCATCGCGCCGGGAAACGGCGCCTTCTCAAAGCCAGCCTTGCGCTCACCGCAGCGCTGGCAAACAATCTCCGCCATTACACTCCACTCCACACGTCAAGGACTCGCCGCGTAATCTAACGGCGCGGCAGCACGCGTGCGTCGAGCCACTGCCGCGTGAGGTCGGCAACCGCCTCCCATCCGTGATCCACCGTGAGCACGTGACCGGCGCCGGTCACCCAATGCACGGTCTTGTCCGACGAGCCGATGCGCGCGTACGCACGGCGGCTCTGATCCTCCGGGAGCCGATTGTCCTCTCGCGACTGCACGGCGAGCACCGGTGCGTGGACGAACCCCAGCCGGGCAGCGGTGCCCTTGGCGATGAAATCGAGCGCCTCGAGTGAACGCCGTGTGGAGCATCCATACGAAATCTGTCGTCGCTGCGCGTCCGGATCGTGAATCGATCGGCCACCGCCACCCGCGATATACCGCGAGACGAGCGACCACAGCCGTGCCGTGCTGACCGCCACCTGCATCGGGCGCGGCACGAAGAGGATCGGGGCGAACAGCACGACGGCGGCCGGCTCGGCCTCGGCCGCGAGCCAGCACGCCAAGGCACCGCCCATTGAGATGCCTCCAACCACGACCGTCCCGTGCGACGCTTGCAGCGCCTCGAACTCGCTGCGCACGTGCTGAATCGCCTCGTCCGCAGTCCACGCGTCCCAGGTTTCCAACGAGCGCCCGTGCCCGGGCAGCAGCGGTAGCCGCACGGTCCATCCGTGTGCCGCCAAGTGCTGTGCGACCCCTTCGAGCGACCGGGGCGAGTCATTGTAGCCGTGAATGAGGAGAATGGCGCGACCCTGCCCCGCGCCGATGGTGCGCGCCTCAGCCCCAAGCACCACGCCATCGGCGCCGGCGGGAAACCGTCGACGAAAGCGCCGCGCGCGCCGTACCGCTCGCCACTCGCGTTGGGCCCAGACCGCCACGGCTGCGACGGCCGCGCCGAGGAGCCATCCCTGCATTCGCTAGTACCGCCGAACGCGGGCGTCCACGTCCACGCTCCAGCGATCGATGCCGCCGGTGACGTTGAGCACCTCGCGGAACCCCGCCGAGCGGAGATAGTCCGCAACCATCGCGCTCCGCTGCCCGTGATGACAGAGCACGGCGATGGTCCGATCCCGCGGTAGCAGCGCGAGCTGCGCCGGAATCAGCGACATCGGAATGTGGCGCGCACCCGCGACGCTCGCCGTGGCCAGCTCCCAGTCCTCGCGCACGTCCACGAGCACGATGTCGCCGCGCTCAAGCCGTTCCGCGAGCGCCGTTGGCGTGATGGCGCGCGCGGGCGTGGTCGTCACGGACGACTCACCGCAGAACGCGGCGTAGTCCGGCAGCAGCTCCGATGGTCGCTCGCGGCCGCACCATTCGCAGGCTGGATCCCGGTCAAACCGCACTTCGCGCGTACGCATCGCGAGGGCGTCGATGGCCAGCAGTCGTCCAATCAGCGGCTCGCCGATGCCGAGGATGAGCTTCAGTGCCTCGGTGGCCTGCAGGGTTCCCAAGAGGCCCGGCAGTACGCCGAGCACGCCGCCCTCGGCGCAACTCGGCACGCTGCCTGTAGGTGGAGGCTTCGGATGCAGGCAGCGGTAGCACGGTCCGCGCTGCGCATCGAACACCGCGAGCTGGCCCTCGAACCGATGCACGCTCGCGTGCACCAACGCTCGACCCTCGAGGACGCACGCATCATTGAGCAGGTAGCGCGTCGCGAACGTATCGGTGCCATCGAGCACGACGTCGTAGTCCCGCACGAGGGCTCGGGCGTTGTCCCGCGTCAGCGCGACCTGCCAGGTATCCAGCTGGACCGACGGGTTGAGCGCGGCAAGACGGGCCGCGGCACTCTGCACCTTCGGCGTCCCCACGCCCGGCGTATCGTGCACGATCTGTCGTTGCAGGTTGTGCACCGCGACATCATCGTGATCGAGCAGACCGAGGCGACCGACGCCTGCTGCCGCCAGATACAGTGCCGCCGGCGAGCCGAGACCGCCGAGGCCGACGAGCAGCACGGAGGCGGCGCGCAGCCGCAGTTGTCCCGACTCACCGACCTGCGGCAGCGTGAGATGGCGCGCATAACGTTGGCGGTCGTCCGACGAGAGCGACATAGGCGCAAATATACGCGAGGGGGCCGCGCGGCTCTCGTCGATGCCAGCGCTGCCCCCTCGCGACCGCGGGAGTGGTCCCGGAACCGCCCCCGCGTCTCTCGGCGTCGCCGCGTGCGCGACCGCGAGATGTCTCCTGCTACCGCATCGACTCGCCTCGTACCGCGCGCGTCGCCCGCTCGATTGCCGCCGTCGCTGCATCCATCCGAGCGACGAGGTCCTGCAGTTCCTGCGCAAACAGCGCTTCGTCACCGTAGCGAATGGCCTCATTCACCGACGGGAATACCATCGTGCCGTATCCATTATCGACATCGGCTACGTATATGAGATTCCTATACCACGCGCGCGAACGCAAGCCCTCAGGCCGCGTCATTGCGCGTTCGACCTCGCGCAGCGCGGCGTTCGTAGCCACCAGCCGAGCGCGTGGGACGCTTGCGCGCAATGCGTCGTCCCGCGCCGCGGCAAACGTCGTCGCCGCGCGCTCCATTCGGTCGAGCGCTGCGGCAATCGGAGCGGACGATCCGCGCCAGCCGCGCTCGGCCAGGGCGCGATCCACCGGCGCGAGGTAGCGGCGCATCGTTTGCGCGAACTCGACGTAGTCGTAGGGCAACACGTCGGCGTTCGCGAGACGCATCATCATCGCCGTACCGATGCGCGCCGCGCTCGCGTGGTAGCGGTAGCCGGGATCGCCGAAGCGCTCCATAAACGTCCAGGAGTCGTAGTTCGAGTGATAGATCCCGTTCCCGCCGCCGAAGCCCCAGTCACTGTGGGGAATGCCGAGGTGGTTGTAGAAGCCCGCGAAGTCGCTGCCGCCACCCGGATCGCCCATCGCAGGTTCCTCGTTCGGGCCAATGCGCGCGCGACGGCGCCACACGTCATAGACGCTGCCCGAGCCACTCGGGTCCGGCACGTCGCGCGCGATTTCTCGCAGCAGCGCCCGAAGGCTCGGTGATCCCCCACTGCCAAACGAGGGTCCGCTCGCCGACACGTCCTGGTTCAGATAGGCCACGGCGCCGCGCGTGAGGCGCAGCGAGTCGTCCTCGACGTACTCCGTCGACCCCACGAGGCCCCACTCCTCCGCGTCCCAAGTCGCGAAGATCAACGTGCGACGCGGACGCCAGCCGGCCCGCACCTGCTCGGCGACCGCACGCGCGGCTTCGACAACGCTGACCGTGCCCGAGACGTTGTCCACGGCTCCGGGGCTCCACGCATCACGGTGCGCACCGATGATGACGAGCTCGTCCGGAAACTCGGTACCGCGAATGATGCCGTACGTATTCCAGATCTTCTTGAACGCGGCCGTGGCCGTGTCGCTCTGCACGCGGACGCGCGCGACGACGGGGCCGGGGCCGACGTGATAGCGGAACGCGAGCCCGCCCTGCCACGACTGCGGAATCGCGGCCCCGCGCACATCGCGCAGGAGTTCCACCGCATTGCCGTACGAGAGTGGGAGCACGGGAATGCGCGGCACCGGCATTGAATCCAGCGGGATGCGGCGCGCTCCCGCGCGCGACGGGTAGCCGGGCGTGCTGGGGTCGCCGGCGCCGTTCATCACGCTGCCGCGCTGGACACCGCGGGCGTTTCGGTAGGGTCCTTCGGGATACACGTCCCCGCGCACGTACCCATCGTCCGCCGGATCGGAATACATCAGGAGGGCAAGCGCGCCGCGCTTCTCCGCCTCTCGCGCCTTGATGCCGCGGAAGCTCCGGCCGTAGCGCGCGATGGCAATCTTGCCCTGCACACTCACGCCGAGCGAATCCAGCTGCGCGTAGTCCTCAATGAGGCCGTAGTTCACATAGACGACCTCGCTGGTGACGTCGCCGGTCCCGCTGTAGCCATTGACCGTCGGGTACTCGGGATACGCGCGCGTGGTCGGGTCTTCGATCACCTCGCCTTCGCGCAGGTCAAGCGCCCGCGGCTGCGGACGCACGCGCCATACGCCGTAGTCCACGGTGTGCGGAAGCCACACCTCGTACTCGCGCACCTCCGTGCTGAGTCCGGCCGCACGCATCGCCTCGATCACGAGGTCGCGCGTGCGTGCCTGCTCCGGAGTGCCGGCGATGTGGGGACGGTCCGCCAGGGCGCGCGCCAGGTCTCGGGCGCGTGCGGTGTCGGGGCGGGTGATGGCCTGTGCCTCGGCGCGGCGTTGTGCCTCCGCCGTCGGAGCAGCGAGACCGGACGGCCGCTGCGCCTGAAGCGCGGAGACGCTCAGGGCGAGCGCGGCCACGTACGGTAGCAGCGCTCGCCAGTTCACGGGCGACATTTGGTGATCGAAGAGGGTTAGAAGCCGTGGACGGCGCGCCCAGCGGCGGAATCGAAGTCCTGCGTCGTCTTGTACCGCTCGAAGCGGCCGTCCCCGGCGAGCGCGCGGGCCTTCTGCCGCACGGCGTCCATCTCGCCCGCGTGAAACGGTTTGTAGGTCTGTGCCAACTTGAGCGTCTTCTTGAGCACGGGGCTCGTATCGCATCCGCACAGCACACAGCTCACCGGTAACGACCACACATAGCGGAAGGCATCGTCCGCCTTGATCACCCGCGAACCCGGGACGCTGCCGCCGCCGAGGGGCTTGGTGCCGATCACCGCGCCGCCGCGCCGAATGATCTCCGGTAGGACCTGCTTCTCGAAGGAGCGGAACGACCCGTCGAAGGGATTCAGCGGCATCAAGCCAATGTCCCAGGCAAACCCGCGGGCGAGCAGCTTGAGTGCGATGTGCGGGGACTTCTCCGCGTGGAATCCAATCCAGCGCGCGCGACCTTGCTCGCGCGCCTCCTGCGCGGCGTCGAGTCCACCGTGATCGTAAATCCAGTCCGGGTCGTTGTCGTAGTTGACCTGGTGAAACGCGAACACGTCGACCCGGTCGGTCTTCAGGAGGGCCAGCGTGGATTCGAGCTGCGCCATCGACGTCTTGTAGTCGCGGAGATAGGCCGCGCATTGCCAGACGAGCTGCACGCGCTCGCGGTACCCATCCTTGAGCGCCAGCGCGAGCCAGCGCTCCGCGCGTCCGTCGGCAAACCCGGGCGAGAGTTCCACCACGTTCACGCCGGCGTCGATCGCCTCACGCACCACACGGATCGTCGCCTGCTGGCCCGCCTCCGCGAGCCGTCGCGTGCCTAGCCCCAGAATCGTCATCGCCCCGCCGGACTTGCCGACCGCACGCAGTTCGAGTGCAGGCATCGCTCGCATTGGGTTCCTCAGGGCGCTGAGAGTGGCAGGACCGTTCCGTCGAGCCGTTCCTGCGGCCGGACGCGGATATGGTCGGCAATCGTCGGGGCGATGTCCACCACGCGGGCCTCGCCGGGCCGCAGGCCCGCGCTGATGCCCACGCCCCAGAACACAATCGGGACGCGCGCATCGTAGTCGTGTGGACTCCCGTGCGTCGCGTAGTCCACCTGGGCGTGGTAGGAGAACGGCGTGAACGTCACCACGGCCCGCACCGCATCGCCGGGCCGGAACATATGGAGCCAGCGACGGGCGATGACGTCGGTCAGCGTGTCGGCCTTTGTGAGGTCCGTGATCAGGTCGGCGCGCATCACGCCGGAGAGCTGGCGGACCTCCCGCACCCAGAGTGCCGCGTAGTCGTCTGGGTTCCGGCCGGCTGCGCGAAACGCATTGGCGTCCACGATCCGAAACCCGTCGTCATACTCGGCCGCCAGCGAATCCACGCCGTCCTCGAACATTCGTCGCCGCACCCACGATGTCGCGCGCCGCAGTTCGATGCGGCGCGCCTCGCCGTTCGCGTAGTACGTCGAACGCAGGTCGGGATATGGTGCGACCCCGTGGTCCGACGTGAGCACGATGAGGATGCGCCCTGGATCGCGCAGCGCGAACAGCGAATCCAGGAACGCCCCGAGGTAGCGGTCAAGCCGCAGCAGGTGATCCTCGATCTCGCGGGACTCGGGCCCGTAGCGGTGGCCGACCGCGTCGGTCGTGCTCAGCGAGACGGACAGGAGATCCGTCCGGCGGGTCGAGTTGCCCAACTCGAGTGCCTGCAGCCCGTGCAGCGCGAACGCCAGCGTGAGCGAGTCCATCACGGGATAGTCCGGTAGGCGCCGCGCGGCAAGCTCGGGCGCGGCGGGAATCCGGTGCGGAAAGACAATGTCGTGTCCGTCCGCTTCGCGCGACACGGTGTCCGGCATTCGGTACCGCGCCGCCTCGCGCAACAAGCTCCATTCGCGACCCGCCAGCTGCGCCGGCGCATTTTGCGCGTTGAATGCCTGCACCCACGGCGGCAGCGCGTCGCGATAATAGGTGCTCGTCGTGAAGATGCCGTTCGGCGCGTACCAGTACACGTCCGTGCGCGACGTCCCGACAGGGAGGATCGCGCCGCGGTCCTTACGTGACACGGAGAGCACGCGCGCGCTCGGGTCGGCCGCCTTCAACCAGTCCACGAGCGTCGTGCCGCGGAATCGAAACGGTGAGGCGCCGAGGTCGGAGCTCCCGAGCAGCGGAGATTCGCGCGTGTTGACGCCCTGCGAGTTGCTGGAGATGCCCGTGCTCGCGGGGAAGCGACCGGACAGAATGCTCGCGTGGCCCGGAGCGGTCTCGGTGATGGCGTGATCGTGCACCCCGCGCGTCCACACGGCGCCCTGGTCAAGCAATCGGCGCAGGCCCGCTGTCCACGTCGTGTCGAAACGGGCGACGTAGTCGCTGCTCAGCTGGTCCACCGTGATGACAACGACCAGCGACGGCAGTGAACTCGCGTCGCGGCCGCCTACACCGAGTCCGGCCCGTGCGCAGGCGCCGAAGAGAAGCAGCGCGGCAAGGCCAGCGAGGCGCGCTTGAATGGTTGCGTTCCGAAGCGGTGACATCGCCCCAAACGTTGCGTGTGCGCTCCGGCTCCCACCAGAGGGGATGCCGAAAAATCCTAGCCGATGGCCGCTTCCAGTAGCGCCAGCCCCTCGGCCAGCTCCGCGCGGGACATCACCAAGGGCGGCAGCAGACGCAGCGTATGGTCGCCGGCACCGACAATCAGCAACCCCTTCTCGAGTGCCCGTGCCACCACGTCCTTGGCAGGATCCGTCACGTCCACGCCCCACATCAGGCCGCGCCCACGCACGCTGCGCACCTTGGCCGAGCGCGCCATCAGCGCCGTCAGCTGGTCGCCGAGCCAGGTCCCCTCGCGGCGCACGTGTGCAAGCAGCTCCGGCGCGCGGAGACGGTCAAAGACGTGATTGGCCACGGCAGACACCAGCGGGCCGCCGCCAAACGTGGTGCCGTGATCGCCCGGCTGGATGGCATCGGCCACCTGCTGCGTGAGCAGGATCGCCCCCATCGGCAGACCGCCCGCCATCGGCTTAGCCACGGTCAGGAGGTCCGGCTCGATGTCGAACTGCTCGTAGGCAAAGAACGTCCCCGTGCGGCCATAGCCACACTGGATCTCGTCGAGAATCAGGAGGACGCCACGCTCGCGCGTAAGCGCCCTGAGCTCGCGCAGGAAACCGGTATCGAGGACGCGCATCCCGCCTTCGCCCTGGATCGGCTCGGCGATGACCGCTGCCGTCTGCTCGTCGGTGATCACGCGCGCGAGCTCGTCAATGTCGCGCTCGTGAATGTGGATGCCGCCCGCCAGCGGTCGGAACGGATTCCGGTATTGCGGGCGGTCGGTCGCCGCGACCGTCCCGAAGAGCCGCCCGTGAAACGCGCCACGGAGCGAGATGATCTCGTGCTTGGCCGGCCCGCCCACCCCACGTGCCCAGCGCCGCGCCAACTTGAAGGCGCCCTCGTTGGCCTCGGCTCCGGAGTTGCAGAAGAACACGCGATCCGCAAACGACGCCGCGACCAGCTTGTCCGCCAGACGCTCGCCGGGTTCGGTGCGGAAGAGGTTTGACGTGTGAATCAGCCCGGAACCCAGCGCGTCCTGCAGTGCCGCGCGCACGCCCGCATCGTTGTAGCCCAACGCGTTGACCGCGATGCCGGACGCAAAGTCGAGATAGGCACGTCCCTCAGCGTCAAACAGGCGAACGCCTTCTCCGCGCACGAACTCCATCGGCGCGCGGCGGTAGGTTCCGAGCAGTGCATCCGTCATCGGCAAGGCGGCAGCGGTCATTGTGAGTCCTCGTGAGCGACCACGGCAGGCACGATCGTCGTGCCCAGCGCGGGATTGGCAATGGCGTCGAGGGTTCCGATCCGCACGGAACCGACGCCGGACTCGATGGCAGCAACGGCCGCCTCGAGCTTGGCAAGCATTCCCCCCTGCACCACTCCGCGCTCCGCGAGCGCCTGAATGGACGCTGCGTCGAGGCGCGGGATCGTCGTCGCGGCATCGAGCACACCCGCCACATCGGAAACGAACAGCAGCTCGTCCGCGTGGAGCGCTTCGGCCAGCGCCGTGGCGGCATCGTCGCCATTGACGTTCAACCCGGCACCTTCGGAACTCTCCCGGTCACGTGCCAGCGGTGAGATCACTGGCAGCCAGCCCGCGTGAAGGAGGTCGCGGAGCAACTGGGGCTGTGCCTGTACCTCCCGACCGACGCGCCCGTAGGCGACGTCGACGACACGCGCCGTCAGCAGCGCGCCGTCCTCACCGCTGATGCCGACGGCGCGTGCGCCCACTGAGAGGAGTTGCGCCACCAGTCGCTTGTTTACGGTTCCGGAGAGCAGCATCCGCACGACGCTGAGATCGGCCTCGCTGGTCACTCGACGGCCGCCAAGAAACTGCGGCTCGAGCCCAAGCCGACGCTGCATCTGTGACACCTCGTCACCGCCGCCGTGGACGACGACGACCGCGGCTTGTCGCGCTGCGTCCGCCAGCAGCGACGGCAACTGCGGGTCGCCCTGGGCCCGTCCGCCGAGCTTGATGACGCGCGTCTTCACCGCGGCAGCCCCGCGGTCTCGTCGAGACCGAGCATCAGGTTCGCGTTCTGCAGCGCCTGGCCGGCGGCACCCTTCACGAGATTGTCGATGGCACTGAAGACCTGCAACGTCGGCGTGCGCACGCCAGCGACGGGGCGCAGCGCGATACGCGCGACGTTGCGGTGTTGCACCTG
Source organism: uncultured Gemmatimonas sp. (assembly GCA_964414995.1). GTDB lineage: Bacteria > Gemmatimonadota > Gemmatimonadetes > Gemmatimonadales > Gemmatimonadaceae > Pseudogemmatithrix. The sequence goes on along the minus strand of CAYPYY010000077.1, from coordinate 3,293 downwards.
GCGCAGCTCGGGCAGCGCGTCGACGACCTCCACGAACGGCTCGCCGGCATACCGCTTGGCAAACAGCGTCTGCGCATCGTTGAGTGGTGCGCGCAGCGGCACGGTGATGGTCGCGAGAATACCGCGCGCTGCCGGGAGGAGATGCGGCGTGAACAACAGATCGACGTCTGCGCCCATCAAGCGGGCCGCCTCGCGCATCTCGGCCAGATGGCGGTGCGCGTTGCCCACGCCGTAGGCACGAAAGTTTTCCGTGATCTCGCCAAAGAGCAGGTCGAGGCGCGCCGTAAGGCCGGCTCCGGTCACGCCGCTCGCCGCGTTGATCTGCACCGTCGCTCCCGGCGCAACAAGGTCGGCCTCGAGCAACGGCAGGAGGCCGAGCAATGCGGCGGTGGGATAGCAGCCGGGATTCGCCACCTGCTGCGCTCCCTGCACCGCCGTCCGCTGCCATTCCGTGAGGCCGTACGGAAACCCGTCGCTGCTTCCATTCCCGAGCCGGTGGTCGGTGGAGAGATCGACGACGCGCGCGCCCGTGGCGCGCACGCGCGCGACCCACTCGGCGCTTGCGCCGTGCGGAAGCGAGGAGAACACCAGGTCTGCGGAGGCGAGTGCGGCGTCCTCGGTGGCAACGAACGTAATCGGCTCGGCACCCGGCACTTCGAGTCGTTCGCCTCGTTGCGCGTTGGCGGTGGCGAACGCGAGCCGGAGGCGCGGGTGCTGCGCGATGAGCGCACACAACTCGCGCCCCGCGTATCCGCTGGCGCCCAACACCCCGACTGGAATCTTATGCACAATTAATGCATACTAATGCGATTGCCCCCTGTCAACGTCCGGCTTCCGACTGCCCCGCCCCCGCGCTTACACTCCTTCATCCCCCGGAGACGCCGTGACCATCGGTAAACGCGAGCGCCAGCACGCAATCCTCGAACTGATCGGCACCCGTGAGATCGGGAGCCAGGAGGAGTTGCGGCAGTTGCTGCATAAGCGCGGTTGGGATGTCACGCAGTCTACGCTCTCGCGCGACCTGAGGGACCTGCGCGTCGCCCGCGTCCCGTCACCGCAGGGCGTGCGGTACGTCGTGGGTGATCCATTGGGCGATGACAGCAGCCGCGCCCCGCTGGCGACCATCCTGCCACAGCTCTTCCTGTCGCTCGATGGTGTCGGGCCAATGCTCGTGCTCAAGACGCTGATCGGCGGCGCGCAGCCCATCGCGTCGGCGCTGGACTCCGAGGCCTCACCCGACATCCTCGGCACCATTGCCGGCGACGACACGATCTTGATGATCTGCCGATCCGAGTCGGCGCGCGAGCGCGTCGCGCGCCGACTCTCCACGCTCGCCAAGCGCTCGCGCTAGCGGCAGACGCCGGGATTCTTCCAATCGCATACTTATGCGATTACGTTTGGGCCATTCCGCACCACGACCGCGCCGCGATGCGCAGGAGTCCTGAATGTCCGGCGAGTCCGGTTCACACAAGCTCTGGGGAGGCCGCTTTGCCGGCGGGCCGGCACCGGAGCTGGAGGCAGTCAACCGCTCGATCGGCACTGACATCCGACTCTGGCGTTGCGATGTGCGCCTCTCCCAGGCGTGGGCCGACGCGCTGCGGGTCGCTGGCGTCTATTCCGAGGCAGAGGCGAGCGAGGTCCGCGCCGGGCTTGATCGCGTGGCGCAGCGCATCGCGCGCGGCGAACAGCCAGTCGCGGCCGATGAGGACGTGCACACCTTCGTCGATCGCCTGTTGCACGAGGAGGCGCCGGGCGCCGCGGGTCGCCTACACACGGGACGCTCGCGCAACGACCAGGTCGCGACGGATACGAGAATGTGGACGATGGAGGCCATCGATCGGCTGCTCGGACTCGTCGCCGAGTTGCAGCGGGTCATCGTGACGCAGGCCGAGGCACAGCAAGAGTCGATGATGCCGGCCTACACGCACCTGCAGCGAGCGCAGCCGGTATCGACCGCGCACTGGATGCTCGCCCACTTCTGGCCCCTGCATCGGGATCGCGCGCGACTCGCAGCCGCGCGGCGTGCCGCCGCGGTGCTCCCCCTCGGCTCCGGAGCGATTGCCGGGTCGGCTTTCCCGATTCCCCGCGACTTGCTCGCTCGCGCGCTGGGCTTCGAGGCCGTGTCGCCTAACTCCATCGATGCGGTGGGTGACAGGGACTTCATCGCCGAGACGCTGTTCGCGCTCACAATGCTCGGGATGCACCTCTCGCGGCTTGCCGAAGACCTCATCCTCTTCGGTTCGAGTGAGTTTGGATTCGTCCGCTTTGGCGATGCGTTCTCCACTGGCTCCTCGATGATGCCGCAGAAGCGGAACCCCGACGCCCTCGAGCTCGCGCGTGGGTCGGGTGCGCGCGTGCTCGGAGATCTCGTTGCGCTGGTCACGACCATCAAGGGGTTGCCGAGCGGCTACAACAAGGACTTGCAGGAGGACAAGCGGGCTTTGTTCGATGCCGTGGATGGTCTCGAGCTGCTGCTTCCTGCGGTCACGGGCTCGGTCGCGACGCTACGGTTCGACGTCACGCGGATGTCCGGCGCAATCAGCGGCGCGATGATGGCCACGGATCTGGCGGATTATCTCGTACGCAAGCGCGTCTCGTTCCGCGATGCGCACGTTGCCGTGGGGCGTTTGGTGCGCGAGGCGGAGGACGCGGGGGTAGATCTCGGTCAGTTGCCGATGTCGGCGTTTTCAGCGGCGCACGCGGCCTTCGGCGCGGATGTGCTTGAGGAGTTGAGCGCACGGGCGTCGCTGCGGCACCGCGAGATTGCGGGCGGGACAGGGCCTAAGGCGGTCGCGGAACAACTGTCAGCCGCAAAGTCAGCTATCTAGCTGGCAGTATTGCAGTTGGCAAATTAAGATTGCTGGCGAGTAGTATTAAACTCTCGCAGGGTTGTGCACTTAGTGGTCTCGATCGGTGCTTGGGGTTGTCAGGTTCAGCTCGGCCGGATTACGCTTCCTTCCTGACGACATTCCGAATCCAGGAGTCGGCGCATTCACGCTGGCATACATAGACTTAGCGTAGTAGGTTTATAAATCCTCGCTCGCGAGAATTTATGCGTGCCGTGACCTCCGCTACCGCAGCTGCCGTGCTGCAGCTCGATCGCAAGGCTTTCGACAACCTGCTGCAGCGGTTAGGCGAGTCGTCCGCTCCAAGGGGCCGACAAGGCGTCGAGCGTCGAATCGGACTCTCGCAGCTCGAGGAGTTATTCTTGACCTCCGAGCTCAGCACCCACCTCGGATTGTCCGCCCGGGAGGCGAATCGCCTGGCCCGCGCGCTCATCGAAGCCGACGCGC
>CAYPYY010000076.1:0-13812 GCA_964414995.1 uncultured Gemmatimonas sp. | reverse complement strand
ATCGTCGAGGGCTCCAACGTGCAGACGCGGCACGGGATGGTGAAGACGGACCACGTGCTGTTCATCGCCGCCGGCGCGTTTCACGTGTCCAAGCCCAGCGACCTCATTCCGGAACTGCAGGGCCGGTTCCCGATTCGCGTGGAGCTCAAGAGTCTCACCGAAGCGGACTTCGTGCGCATTATGACGGAGCCGGAGAACGCGCTCACCAAGCAGTATGCCGCGCTGGTGAAGGCCGACGGCTGCGAGCTGACGTTCACCGCTGACGGCATCGCCGAGATCGCGCGCATCGCCGCGCAGGTGAACGTGCGGATGGAAAACATCGGGGCGCGCCGCCTGCACACGGTGATGACGACGCTGCTTGAGGAGTTGCTGTACGAGCTTCCCGATCGCGGCCACGCGCCGGAGGTTGTCACGCAGGCCACGGTGCGCGAGCGGCTCGCCGCGATCGCCGAGGACGAAGACTTGCGGAAGTACATCCTGTGAGAGGCCTGCTTGCCGCCTGCCTACTGCTCGTTGCATCGGGCTGTGTGGACCGACGCGAGATCTCCGAGGTGGCCGTCGGACTCGCGCCGTTCGACGAGCTTGCGGGCATCCCGTTCACGGCGCTCCGCAGCGGGGAAGTGCGGCTCTGGCGCAAAGACGCGGCGCCTGCGCAGCCGCTCGGGCTCAGCGAGCGCATCGGCGAGTACCTCGTGACCTACGAAGTGCCGGTCTTCGACTCCAGCAGCAGCTGGCCGGTCGAGGACGCGATGGTGCTCGAGATCTCCGCCGAACGCGCGTGGCCGTCGGACTCGGTGGCACTCGCCGAGCAGCAGCGGCTCGAACGGCTGGTCACTGACTCGCTCAAGGCCGCGTCGAGTTGCCGCGGCACCTGGAGCGGGGGATACGCCACGCACGTCGAATTTGACCGCGGCGACTCGCTGTTCCTGAGCATCGAGGCCTGGGTCGCCGACAGCAGCGGCCGCCCCGCCCGCACGCGCACCATCCTGCGACGCAAGTCGCTCTGCAAGGACTGACGATGACCGCACACCGCGACTTCCTCGCCCTCACCGACTTCTCGCCCGCGGAACTGCGCGCCCTGTTCGCGCTCGCCGACCGGATGCGCCGCGGCGAGTACCGCAAGCGGCCGCTCGAGGGGCAGGCCCTGGCGATGATCTTCAACAAGTCGAGCACGCGCACCCGCGTGTCGTTCGAAGTGGGCGCCTGGCAGCTCGGCGCGCACGCGCTGTTCCTCACGCCGCGCGACGTGCAGCTCGGGCGCGGCGAGGACGTCGCCGACACCGCCCGCGTGCTCGACCGGATGGTCAACGGCATTATGATCCGCACCTACGCGCATCACGACGTCGAGGACTTCGCGACGTACTCGCAGGTGCCGGTGATCAACGGACTCACCGACTTGCAGCATCCCTGCCAGATTCTCGCGGACCTCCTTACGGTCCAGCAGCACCTCGGCAGCTTCCAGGGCAAGACGGTCGCGTGGGTGGGCGACGGCAACAATATGGCCAACTCCTGGTGCGACGCCGCGCTGCAGTTGGGCTTCACCCTGCGGCTGGCGTGTCCCGAGGGCTACGACCCCGACGCCGCGATCCTCGCGCGCGCCGTGGCCAGCGGGCACGTGACGCTCACGCGCAGCGCCGCCGAGGCGGCAGCGGGCGCGCACGTGGTCACGACGGACGTGTGGGCGTCGATGGGGCAGGAGGAGGAGCAGGCGGTGCGCGCCAAGGCGTTCGGTGCATTTCAGGTAGATGCCGCTCTGATGCGCCGCGCCAATCCCGACGCGATCTTCCTGCACTGCCTGCCGGCGCACCGGGGCGAGGAAGTCGCCGCCGAGGTGATCGACGGTCCGCAGAGCCGCGTATGGGACGAAGCGGAGAACCGATTGCACGTGCAGAAGGCGGTGATGGCGGTGCTGATGGGCGGCGAGTCGCTCGGCTGAGCGCGTGACGTACGCCGTCATCGGTGCAGGGCCGATGGGACTCGCCACGGCGCGCGTCCTTCAGAAGCACGGTGTGCCGTTTGTCGGCTTCGAACTGCACTCGGATGTGGGCGGCCTCTGGGACATCACGAACCCGCAGAGCACCGTGTACGAGAGCGCGCACCTGATCTCGTCCAAGCGGATGACGGAGTTCGCCGAGTTCCCGATGCGCGATGACGTGGCGCCGTACCCGCGGCACGACGAGCTCGGGCGCTACTTCCGCGACTTCGCCGACCACTTCGGATTACGGCGCCACTACGAGTTCAATACCAAGGTTGTGCGCGTCGAGCGCGCCGCCGCGGGGTGGCAGATCACGACCGAGTCGGCCGGCGCAGCGCGCACGCGGACCTTTGCTGGCGTGCTGATCTGCACGGGCACGTTGCACCATCCGTTTCAGCCGCCGCTGCCGGGCGCATTCACCGGGCGCGTGATGCACTCGGCGGCATACAAGTCGGCGGAGGTGTTCGCGGGCCAGCGTGTGTTGATCGTGGGCTGCGGGAACTCCGGTGCGGATATCGCGGTGGACGCCGTGAAGCACGCGCGGTCGGTCGATATCTCGCTCAGGCGCGGCTACTACTTCCTGCCGAAGTTCGTGCGCGGCCGACCGATCGACACGCTCGGCGGGATGATCAAGCTGCCGCGGCCGCTCAAGCAGCGGCTCGACGCGCTCATCGTGCGACTGGTGATTGGCAAGCCCAGCGACTACGGGCTGCCGGATCCCGACTACCTGATGTACGAGTCGCATCCGGTGATGAACTCGCTGCTCCTCCATCACCTTGGGCACGGTGACATCCGCGCGCGGCGCGACCTGCGCGCGGTCTCAGGGCAGGTGGTCGAGTTCGCCGACGGGGAGCGGGCGGAATACGATCTCATCCTGCAGGCCACGGGCTACGCGCCGCACTACCCGTTTCTTGATCGCCGCGAGCTGGCGTGGCCGGAGGGCGAGGGCGCGCCGCGGCTGTTTCTCAACGTCTTTCACCCCGAGCACGATTCGCTCTTTCTGCTCGGAATGATCGAAGCGAGTGGTCTTGGTTGGCAGGGGCGCTACGAGCAGGCGGAGTTGGTCGCGCTCTACCTCAAGCGGCTCGGCGAGGGGCACGAGGCCGCGCGCGCGTTTGACCAGGCCAAGCGCGCGTGGGATGGGCGACGCGTGGACGGCGGTTTCAAGTATCTGAAGCTCGACCGAATGGCGTACTACGTGCACAAGGATTCGTACTTGCGCGCGCTCCGTCGGTACAGCGCGGCCCTCCGCGGTTAACGCGATGAACGACGCGCTGCCGCTGCGCTTTGAGCCATCGGGATTGCTGGCGCTCAACGTGATCATCGCGCTGATGATCCTCGGGGCGTCGCTGGACCTGCGCTGGGAAGACCTGCGGCGGGTGGTCGCACGGCCCGCGGGCCTGCTGGCGGGGCTTTCGGCGCAGGCGTTCTTCACGCCGGCGCTCACCTGCCTGCTGAGTTACGTGTTCAAGGTCGAACCGGCGCTGGCCCTGGGAATGATGTTGGTGGCGGCCTGCCCGAGCGGCGCGCTGTCGAACATCCTGACGTGGCGCGCGCGCGGAAACGTGGCGCTCTCGGTCGGACTGACGACCGTCTCGAGTCTTGCGGCCGTCGTGCTGACGCCGGCGAACTTTGCCCTCTACGGCTGGCTGAACCCGCGCACGCGCGACCTGCTGCAGGAAGTCGCGCTCCCGCTCGGCGGCATCCTCACGCAGGTCGCGCTGGTGCTCGCGCTTCCGGTGCTCACGGGAATGCTCATCGGGTCGCGGCTACCGGCACTGGCGCGGCGCATCGAGCGGCCACTCCGCGCCATCAGCTTCCTCATCTTGATTGCGTTCATTGCCGGGGCGTTCATCGAGAATCGTGCCTTGTTCGTCGAGCGCTTTGGCGACTTCTTCTGGCTCGTGGTCCTGCAGAACGCGATGGCGCTGGGCATCGGATTCGCGGTCGCGCGCGCGGCACGGCTGGACGAGGCCGATACGCGCGCCGTGACGATCGAGGTCGGCATCCACAACTCAGGCCTGGGCCTCGCGATCCTCTTCACGTTCTTCCCCGCCGCCGGCTCGATGATGCTCATCACGGCCTTCTGGGGCGTGTGGCATCTCGTCAGCGGTCTCGCCATATCGGCGTGGTGGGCGCGGCGGCCGCTGACGGCGGAGGCGCGCCTGTGAGCGAGCGGCGCGTGCTCATCACGGGCGCGGCGGGGTACGTCGGTTCCTTGCTCGGAACACGGCTCGCGCGCAGCGGCTTTGTGCTCGGCACCGACCTGCGTCCACGCACCGACCTGGGATTCGAGTGCCTCACGCTCGACATCCGCGATCGTGCGCTCGGCAAGCTGATGCGCGAGCGGCGCATCACCCACGTCGTGCACCTGGCATCGGTGCTCGAAGGCTCGGGCGACAGGGCGCGGGAGTTCGACATTGACGTCAATGGCACGCGGAACGTGATCGAGGGCGCGATCGCCGCGCGCGTGCGACACCTGACCGTTTCGAGTTCGGGCGCGGCCTATGGCTACCACGCGGACAACCCCGCGTGGATTGCGGAGGAGCACCCGCTGCGCGCCACGGAGGCGTTCGCGTACGCGCACCACAAGCGGCTCGTCGAGGAGATGCTGCAGCGGTATCGAGTCTCGCATCCCACGCTGGGGCAGCTCGTCCTGCGCATCTGCACGGTGATCGGGGCGACCACGCGCAACCAGATCACGGCGCTGTTTCAGCGGCGGCGCATCCTCGCGGTGCGCGGGGCAGAGTCGCGGTTCGTGTTTGTGTGGGACGAGGACGTGGCGGGCGCAATCGTGCACGGGCTCGAGTCGGATCGGCGCGGCATCTACAACCTCGCCGGCGACGGCGCGCTCACGCTGGCGGAGATCGCCGCGCGCCTCGATCGGCCGCTGTTGCCGCTGCCCGCGAGCGTCCTGCGCACGGCACTCTGGGCGGGCCGGCTGGTCGGCGTCGGCCGCTACGGCCCCGAGCAGCTCGACTTCCTTCGGTGGCGCCCCGTGCTCGACAATCGGCGGCTCAAGGCGGAGTTTGGCTACACGCCGCGGAAGACGTCGCGCGAGGCGTTCGAGGAGTTCGCTGCCGCGCAGGCGCGGCACTGAGCCGTGGCCGCGACTCGCAAGCGACCCTACACGAAGGTGCGCGCAGGCGATCGCGCGCCGATGTTCACGCTCCCTGATGAGTCGGGCGCTCCGGTGGCGTTACGGACCTTCCGGGGTCGTCGCGTGATCCTCTACTTCTACGCGAAGGACGGCACGCCCGGCTGCACCACCCAGGGCTGCGACTTCCGGGATCTCCTCCCGCGCCTCGAACCGGCGGGCGTCGCGGTGCTCGGCGTGTCACCCGACTCGGTGCGTTCGCACGCCCGGTTCAAGGCCAAGCTCGCGCTGCCGTTTCCCCTGCTGTCCGACGCCGCGCACAAGGTGGCGGAGCAGTATGGCGTCTGGGCGCGGAAGCAGCTCTTCGGCCACTGGTACTGGGCCAACCGCCGGACCACGTTCATCATCTCCGCGACGGGGCGCATCGAGCGGGTTTGGGAAGACGTTGAGTATCGAGGACACGCCGCGGAGGTGCTCGCCTGGCTGGAGGGGGAGCGCCCAAAGCTGGACAGCGCCCATAACGCCCGGCGAGCGCCGCGAGCGGAGTCGTCGCGGCGGTGATACGTTGGATGGCGTGAGCGACGCCTTTCTTTCCAAGCTGCAGGCGGCGCTCGGCGATGAGTACATCGTCGAGCGCGAACTCACCGCTGGCGGACAGAGCCGGCTCTTCCTCGCGCGCGACGCCGAGCTGCCGCGCGAGGTCGTCATCAAGCTGCTGCCGCCCGAGCTCGCGGGCGACGTCGCCGTACGACGGTTCAAGCGCGAGATCGCGGTGCTCGTGCAGCTGCAGCACCCGCACATCGTGCCGATTCTTGGAATGGGCTCCAACGACGAGCTCATCTGGTACGTGATGCCGTACGTGAGCGGCGAGTCACTCGAGGCGCGACTCGCGCGCGGGCCGATTCCGCTCAGCGAGGGCATAAGAGTGCTGGGCGAGGTGGCCGACGCACTCGCGCACGCGCACTCGATCGGTGTCGTGCATCGCGACCTGAAGCCGGCGAACGTGCTTTTCCAATCGCGCCACGCCGTGCTCGCCGACTTCGGCGTGGCGCACGCGCGGCTCGAGATGATCCGCAATTCGTCGGGCATCCCGCTGAGCGAGCTGCGCAAGTCGCTGAGCACCACCGGCGGTCGGCTCACGGACAAGGGATTCGCCGTCGGTACGCCGGGCTATATGGCGCCCGAGCAGTTCACCAACGACGAGCCCGCCGATGCGCGCGCCGACGTCTACGCGCTGGCGATGCTCGGCTACGAGATCCTCACCGGCAAGGCGCCGTTCGCCGAGTACAAGGGCGCCCGGATGATGGTAGCACACTTTACCGAGATGCCGGCGCCCGCGCATATGGTGAACGAAGCGATTTCGCCGGCGATCTCCGCGGTGCTCGAGCGGGGGATGGCAAAGGAGCCCGCCGACCGGTACGACACGGCGGCGGGCTTCCGGGACGCGCTCTTGCCGAGCTGGTAGGGCTAGGAGACGGCGAGCAGCCGTTCGCGTTCGCGCTCCCCGAGGAACGCGTGTGTGTCGTCGGCGTGCAGCGGCTGCGAGAACAGGAAGCCCTGCACGTGCTCGCAGCCCATCGCCTGGAGCTGGAGCAGTTGTTCCTGCTGTTCCACGCCCTCGGCGACCACGTCCATCGAGAGCGTCTTGGCCAGCGACACGACAGAGCGCACGATCTCGCGGCACTCCTGGCTCACGTCCATCCGCCCGACGAAGTAGCGGTCAATCTTGATGGAGCCGATGGGCAGGCGGTGCAGATAGCTGAGCGAGGCGTGACCGGTGCCGAAGTCATCCATCAGGATCATAATGCCCCGACTGCGCAGCGCCTGCAGCGTCGTGCGGGCCGTCTCCTCGTCCTCGAGAATGACGTTCTCCGTGACTTCGAGGCGGAGCCGGCGTGCCTCGAGGCCCGACGATTCCAGCGCGCGCTCGACGATCTCGATCAACGCGCCGTCCACCAACTGCCGCGCCGCGACGTTCACGCTGACCCACGGCGCGTGCGGACCGTTCGGTGCCAACGCCATCATATGGCGGCAGGCCTCGCCGATCACCCACGAGCCCAGCGGGACGATCATCCCGGTCTCCTCGGCGAGCGGAATGAACTCCGACGGCGCGATGACGCCGCGCTCGGGGTGCGCCCAGCGGCAGAGCGCCTCAAAGCCGCGGAGGATCGTCTTGTCGTCGCGCGCGGCGAAGATGGGCTGGTACCACACCATCATCTCGCCCCGCGCGATGGCCGCACGCAGGTCGTGCTCGAGCGACGCGCGATGCCGGACGTTGTCGCGCATATCCGGGCTGAAGAGCGCGTAGCGCGCGCCGCCCGCGGCCTTGGCGACTTCCATCGCGAGCTCGGCGTTGCGCACGTAGTCTTCGGGGCTCAGCGTCTGCGGCTCGTGCAGCGCGATGCCGATGCTCGCACTCACTGTGACCTCGTGCGTGAGCACGCGCACCGGCTCCTGCAGCACGAGGCGCACGCGGTCGGCCACGCGCTCGGCCTCGCTGGCTTCGGACACGTTGTCGAGGATGAGCAGGAACACGTCGTGGCCGAGCCGCGCCATCACGTCGCCCGGGCGAATCGCCGTCCCGAGGCGCCGCGCGACGGCGCGGATCAGTTCGTCGCCGACGGAACTGCCGAGCGCGTCGTTGAGGCGGATAAAGCGGTCGAGGTCGACGAGCAACGCGGCAAAGCGGCGCTCACCCTGACGGCGCGTGCGGATGATGGCGCGCCGCAGGAGGTCGTTGGCCAGCGCGCGATTGGGCAGGCCGGTGAGGCCGTCGTAGAATGCCTCGCGACGCGCCTGCTCCTCGATCGCGCGCTGCGACGTGATGTCGCGGACCGAACCCGCGACGCGCAGGGCGCGGCCCGCACCATCGCGGACGATGACGCCCGACCACTGCACCGTGATCCACTGTCCCGACTCGTGCCGCAGACGGTGCTCACTCTGGAAGCGCTCGGACGCGCTCGCGGTCTGCGCGGCGGTATCGGCCTGCACCTGGGCGCGATCCGCGGGGTGCACCCGACTCATCCACTCATCTATAGAGGTCACCACTTCCTGCGCCCGCTGCCCGAGCATCTCGCGCCAACGCGCGGAGAACTGCACGCGGTCGGCGGTGATGTCCCAATCCCAGAGCGCATCCTGCGCGCCTTCCACCGGTAGCCGAAGCCACGCCTCGGCACTCGTGGGCTCCTTGATCTCCTCGTGCTCGCCAGTCAGTGGCTTGAACTGCAGCGAGCGCTCCAAGCGTTGGACGCGCCGCCAGAAGTGCACCGCGATGCTGGCGGCGATGGCGAACGCGACGAGCGCGGCGATTTCGAGTGCGGACATTCGATGGTGCAACGACCGGCCCCGGGGGGACCGGCGGATGGGGAGTTCCAGCCTAGGGCTATCTGACTACAGACGCGGTGCCTCCCGTCACGTTTCAAATCAGTTCCGGGTGCGCGTAGGCTGGTCGATGTCCACAAATTGTTCAGCGCCGACGGAGAATGTCGGACGCGGTCCTATCCCCCCTTGTTAGCGCACGACGACGCGGCCCGTCATCGACGGATGCACCTGACACTCATACTGGTATGTGCCCGCCGCGTTGAACGTGAAGTTGTAGGTCCCGGTCGAGAGCAAGGCGCTGCTCGTGAAGCTCGGCGAGAGGACGGACTGCACGTTGTGCAGGTTCGTGCCCGTCCAGGTCCACGTGACGGTGCCGCCCACGGCGATGGTGTCGATCGCGGCGTTCTGTGTGTTGTTGCGGACGCTACGGAAGAAGTTGTCGCCGACGGTGACCGAGGCGGTGAGCGGCGCGGTGGACTGCCCGGAGACCGCGATGCCCGCGGAGTCGCGCCGCGTGCCGGCCAGCATTCGCAAGAAGGTGTTGCCGTTGCCGACCGCCGTGACGGTGGTGGTGGTGCCGCTGGTCGGTGCCGTGCTCGCAATGGTGGCGGCGGCCGTGGACCACGTGATGGGGAGGTCCGTATCGACGCTGTCGCGCGCGACGCCCGTAAAGAGCTGCGTGGCGCTGGGCGTCGTGAGCGTCGCACTCGTCGGCGACAGCGAGAAGGTCGCGGCGACGCGCTGCACTGCGAGCGCCCGCTGGCCGACGACGGACGAGACCGTTGCGCGGATGTTCGTCGACCCATCGGCCACGGCGGTCGCGATGCCAGTAGACGCGCCGACGGTGGCGACGGCGGGATCCGTGCTGGTCCACGTCGCCGTGAGGCCGCCGATTGCGTTCGCGTTCGAGTCGCGTGGCGTGGCGAGGTAGGTCTTGGTGCGACCCGTCGTTGCGAGTGTGTCGGATCCCGTGCTGGTGACGAGCACGCTGGCCACGAGTTGCTGCACCGTGATAGGAGCCTTCGCCGAGAGGGCCCCAACGACGGCGAGCGCGGTGTCGCCCGTTCCGGTGGCGAGGGCCGTCACGAGACCCAGTCCTGAAATGCTGGCCGTCGTCCCTGGGCCGAGGATGCTCCAGGTGACGGCGGGGGTGCCGGGAATCGGCTGGTTTGCGGAGTCGAGGCGCGCCACCGAGAGCAAGCGCGTGGAGCCCAGTGCCCCAAAGCTGACGCTGCCGGGCGCGATTTGCGCACTGGCCGCGAGTTGATCCACGGTGATCGCAAGCGGGGCGGACTGCACGCCGCCGGCTGTGGCGCGGATCTCGGCGACCCCGTTTGCGACAGCCGTCACCAGACCGGTCGAGCTCACGGTAGCGGTCGCGGCGCTCGAGGTGGACCACGTGATGACCGCATCGGAAATCACGACGCCGCCGCTGGTGCGTGCCTCGGCCGTGAGTTGGACCGTGCGCGTCAGAGCCCTGAGTGTTGCGACTGGCGCCGAGACAACGACTTGGCCGACCGCCGGCGGGGCGGTGCCGTCGCCGCCGCCGCAGGCGCTACCGAGGCAGAGTAGAGCGAGCCCGATCTTCACGCGGTGCATCTTGGTATCCTCCCTGCCGTTTCGGCATATTTCGGACTCAGCAACAATATTCGCTCGCCCTCAGCCGCCAGGTCAATGTCAGACGCTGCCCCGCTCAAGAAGACGCCCTTTCACGCTATCCACGTGGCCGCCGGCGCCAAGATGGTGTCCTTCGCGGGATTTGAGATGCCGATTCAATACCCAGCGGGCATCACCGCAGAGCACAATGCCGTGCGCAAGGGCTGCGGGGTGTTCGACGTCAGTCATATGGGTGAGTTCTTGGTGCGCGGTCCGGACGCCGTCGCATTCGTGAACTACGTGACGTCGAATGATGTCGGCGCGCTGGCCGTCGGGCAGGTGCACTACTCCGGCATCCTGACCGAGCAGGGCACCTTCGTCGACGACTGCCTCGTCTATCGCTACGCCGACCACCTGATGATGGTCGTGAACGGATCGAACAAGGACAAGGATTTCGCGCACATCTCGCGCTACCTCTCGAAGTTCAACGCGCAGCTCACGGACGTGAGCGACGACATCGGGTTGCTGGCCGTGCAGGGGCCGCAGGCGCAGGAGATCCTCCAGGCGCTGACGCCGGCCGACCTCGACGCCATCAAGTACTACTGGTTCACCGAGACGACCGTTGCCGGCGTGCCGATGACGCTGTCGCGAACCGGCTACACCGGCGAGGACGGGTTCGAGCTGTATCACGACGCAAAGGACTCCGCGCGTCTCTGGGCGGCGCTGATGGCGACGGGGCGTATCACGCCGACGGGGCTGGGCTGCCGCGATTCGCTGCGGCTCGAGATGGGAATGGCGCTCTACGGCAACGACATTGACGACAGCTACACCCCGCTCGAGGCGGGACTGGGCTGGCTCGTAAAGATGAAGAAGGGCGACTTCGTCGGTCGCGCCGCGCTCGAGGCGCAGAAGGCCGCCGGCGTCACCCGCAAGCTCGTGGGCTTCACCTTCGAGGAGAAGGCGATTCCGCGCCACGGCTATCCGGTCTTCGTGCACGGCGCGCCGAGTGGCGTGGTGATGTCGGGCATAATGAGCCCCAGCGTCGGCTGTGGTCTGGGGACGGCGTACGTGCCGGCGGCGCACGCCAACGTCGGCAACACGCTTGAGGTCGAGATCCGCGGCAAGCGCGTGGTCGGCACGATTGTCGCGTTCCCGTTCTGGAAGCACGGCACGGTCAAGCGTTGACGCCGATGTCCGTCCTCATCACGCTCGCCGACGTCGAGCCCGCGGTGCGCCTCAACGCGCTCCTCGAGGCGGACGGCGTGCGCACGGCAATGGTGTCGCCGCTCGACGACCTGCCGTCGGAGCTGCGGCGTGCGCGCCCGGACGTGATCGTGTTCACCGGCAACCTGCTGGACCCGCACACGCTGGCCATCGTGCGCGACCAGCTGTGGGGCGGGGCGGCGGTGGTCGGGCTCACCGAGGTCGGCGATCCGGCGCTCGAAGCGCGGCTGCGCGCCGGCGGCTTCACGGAGGTCATCTCCAAGCCGGTCAGTCCGGAATCGCTGCGGCAGTCGGTGAAGGAACTGCTGGAGCGCTCGCGCCTGCAGCGCGAGACGGGACTGTGGGGCGAAAGCGAGGCAGTGCGCGAGGTGCTCGTGGCCGTCGGCCAGATGGCGCCCGTCTCGAGCACCGTGCTGATCGAGGGCGAGAGCGGGACGGGCAAGGAGCTGGTCGCGCGCGCCATCCACAAGCTGTCGCCGCGTCGCAGTCGGCCGTTCATCGCGGTCAACGTGGGCGCGTTGCCGGAAACCCTGCTGGAGAGCGAGCTCTTCGGACACGAGAAGGGATCCTTTACGGGCGCGGCGGAACGACGCATCGGGCGCTTCGAGCTGGCGAGTGGCGGCACGCTATTCCTCGACGAGATCGGGGAGATCCCGCAGAGCACGCAGGTGAAGCTCCTGCGCGTGCTGGAGGAGCGTGAGGTGACGCGCGTGGGTGGCACGCAGGCCATCCCCGTGGACGTGCGCGTGGTGGCGGCGACGAACCGCCCGCTCCGCGAAAGTGCGGCGCGCGGCGCATTCCGTTCGGACCTGTACTATCGGCTGAACGTGCTGCGCATCTACCTACCGCCGCTGCGTGAGCGGCGCAGCGACATCCCCCTGCTCGTGCGGCGCTTCGTGCAGGAGTTCGCCCAGCAGCATCAGCGTGAGTTCCACGGGATCTCGGCCGAGGCGATGAACGCGCTGGTCAACTACGCGTGGCCGGGCAACGTACGTGAGCTGCGCAACCTGATCGAGAGTATGGTGGTGCTCGCCACCGGCCGTGAGATTGGGCTCAGCGACATCCCGAGCACGATCCGCGAGACCGGTGCCGACCGCCTGCTGCCGGTGCCGATCGGGCCGATCGTGCGGGAGGAGAGCCGCGCGGAGGGTCGGGAACTGGAGTTCATCGTGCGCAGCCTCGTCGAGATGAAGCTCCAGCTGGAGGAGTTGCGGCGGCGGGTGGACGAGGTCCGCGCCGAGCCCGGGTCGGCCGGATTGGCTGGCGGGCTGGGGTGGGGGGCGGGTGCGGGGATGGTGCCGGCGGGATTCCCGGGAGGCGGTGGCATCGTGCTGGGAGCGGGGGGCCTGGAGCCCCCGGCGCCGCCGCAGCCGGCCACCTTGACCATCACCCCGGGGATGACGATGGCCGAGATCGAGAAGGCGGCGATCATCGCCGCGTTGCGCGAAACCCGAGGCAATCGTCGTAAAGCGGCAGAAATACTCGATATCGGGGAACGCACCCTGTATCGAAAGCTGAAGGAGTACCAGGTCCCCGAAGACCAGGAGTACTGACGCCGGCGCTCGCTGGTGTCAGTCTCTTGGGAACCACTTGCACCAAGCGAGTCCCCGTGACGCCCCAACCGACGCAGGCCACCGCGCAGCCCTCGCCTATTGCCGGCAGCGTGCTGCCGTTGCAGAAGGCCGAGGAGCTGATTGCATCGCTACAGGATGTGGTGTCGGTGCGCATCACGGCGACCGAGACGGGCTCCGTGGAGGCGATTCACGTGTTGGTGACGGGCCAGACGCCGCCGAAGGCGGTGGTGCGTAACATCGAGAGTGCGTTGATGGCGCAGTTGGGGCTGCGGGTGGATCATCGAAAGATCAGCGTGGCCTCGACGACGACGCGTCGGACGAGCCAGCCGGAGATGGCGGCGGTGGAGGAGAAGCCGCAGGGTCCGCCGCCGCGCGCGGTCTACTTCGAGGATGTGGAGGTTCGCGGCTCGCGCACGCGCGGCGTGACGTGTCGGGTGACGTTGCGGGTGGGCGAGGAGCACGTGGCGGGCGAGGCGGAGGAGGGTCTGCAGAGCGACCGGAGCCGGGTGGATGTGGCGGCTCGTGCGGCGCTGGCGGCACTCGGCCTGGCGGGTGCGACGAATGGGATATTCTCCCTTGAGGGAGTGAAGGTGATCCAGGCGTTCGAGCGCGAGTTTGTGTTTGCGGCGGTGATGGCGCGCAGCGGCCGGGAGCAGGTGTTGTTGACGGGGAGTTGCGAGGTGCGGGACAGCGCCGAGACGGCGTCGGTGCTGGCGGTGCTGGACGCAACGAACCGGTGGATGGGGACGTTAGCGACGGGCGGGTCAATGGCAGTGGACCGTCGTCAGTCGGGACGCTAGAGGAGGCGCAGGCCCACCAAGAGACGAGGAACAATAGAGGTATCCCCCGTCCTCTCCGAGCGGAGAGGACCAGAGCGGACGCGTCTTGGGGACGCACGAGCGGAGCCGACCGTAGGTAGGACGACCAGCTGCGAGATGCTGGCCGATCTTAGAATCGGGAGGTGAGACTCGATGTCGTACATCTCTTCACTGATTGTCGCGCTGGCTGCGATTGTGATGGGTGAC
>CAYPYY010000075.1:0-13850 GCA_964414995.1 uncultured Gemmatimonas sp. | reverse complement strand
AGACGCCCGAGGGCCTGATCTACCTCGCGATGGAGTTCATCGAGGGCAAGGCGCTTACAGACTTGATCGAGAAGGACGGCGCGCTCGCGCCCGCGCGCGCGGCGAGCATCGTGCATCAGACGGCGGATGCGCTGCAGGTGGCGCACGACGCGGGAATCGTGCACCGCGACCTGAAGCCGGACAACATTATGGTCGCCAAGGGCCGCGATGGCTCCGACCAGGTGAAGGTCGTGGACTTCGGCATCGCCAAGGCCAGCTCGAGCGACGCACAGAAGGTGACGAAGACAGGCCTCGTGGTGGGCACGCCCGAGTATATGAGTCCCGAGCAGTTGGCGGGCGACAAACTTGATGGGCGCTCGGACATCTATTCGCTTGGTCTCGTGGCGTTCAACTGCTTGACCGGCAAGCTGCCGTTCCCGAGCGAAACGGCGCAGGAGGCGATGATTATGCGCCTCACCGACCGGCCGAAGACGCTCTCGGAAATGCGCCCAGACGTCGCGTGGCCGGACACGCTGCAGCAGGTGATGGACCGCGCACTGTCGCGGGACGCAGGCGAACGGTATCAGAGCGCGGCGCAATTCGGGCGCGAGTTCGCTGAAGCAATCTCGGCGATGCCATCCACGGCGGCCTCTGAGGGCGCGACGATGGTCATCGGCGCGATGCCGAGCGCCGCGGACGCGGCAACGAAGGCGATTCCGGCGACCCGCGTAGCGTCGCCGTCGGAGTCGAAGTCACCGGTGAAGCCGCAAGTGGCTGCGCCAGCACCGGTGAAGAAGTCGAATCCGATACCGATGCTCGTGGGAGGCGCGGCGCTCGTGGTAGTCGCCGGCCTCTCGTATATGAAGTTTGCCGGCGGGTCCCCGACCTCGAGCACCGGGGCGGACACCACCGGTCAAGTCGCGGGCAATCCCAACACCGCGACTCAGGCGGACACGGGTACGACGCCGCCGACCGCGCCGACGAACTCGAAATCGACTTCGCTGAACAACCCGTTGCCGAACCGGCCGACTGGCACGCCGTCGACCCCGGGCACGAGCACGCAGTCGGACCCGCCTCCGACCAGGCCGTCGGGGCCGACCGCGGCGCAGTACGCAGAGAAACTCGCCGGCTATCAGCAGGATCTCGCCGACGTCAACATCGCGCCGAATCGCGTGCGCGCGATCATCGCGGACGTGGAGTCGTTCCAGCCCCAGCTCAGCGGCAGTAACCTCGCCGAGTCCTGGTACGTAATGATGATCGGCTACAGCGCCGTCGGTGACGACGATGGCGCGTGCCGGGCAGCGGAGAAGGTCAAGGAACTGAGTCAGCAGGCGTCACGTCTGACGAGCGCCGATATGATCCGGCGCGGCTGTTAGTGATGCGAATCACCAACTCCCGCGTGCCCACCTCGCGTAGGTACGGACCGTGCAATAAGATGTGCCTGTCGCGTCCTTGTTCACCCCGAACCCGCCTCCAGTGACGGGCTCTTCCACACCTAGCGGCAGCATCATTGTCCACGTCTTCGGACGCACGGATGTGGGGCGGACGCGTGAACACAATGAAGACACGTTTGCCGTCGCCGACCTGACGACGCTGAACGCGACGCTGCAGCCCGAAGTGCGTACGCACACCCTTGGGCCCCGCGGCTCCCTCTTTATGGTCTGCGACGGAATGGGCGGCGCGGCGGCGGGCGAGGTCGCGAGCTCGATGGCCGTCGAGACGATTCTCGCCGAGCTCGACCAGCGCTGGCGCAACTCGCAGGCCACCGACGCGGAGGCCTTCGCGCTGGCACTCAAGGCGGCGACCGAGACGGCGAACGCACGCATCCATACATACGCGCAGTCGCACCCCGAGAACCGCGGGATGGGAACGACCGCGACGATCGCGGGCATCCTCGGGGACACGCTGTACCTCTGCCAGGTCGGCGACTCGCGCGGCTATCTCGTGCGCAACGGCGTCGCCATCCAGATCACGAAGGACCAGTCGCTGATGCAGAAGCTGATCGAGGCCGGGGAGATGACGCCCGAGGAGGCCGAGGTCAGCGAGCGGCGCAACATCATCCTGCAGGCGCTCGGTCCGGAGCCGAAGATCAAGGTGGACCTGACGTCGCAGCAGGTGATGCGCGGCGACGTCTTGGTGCTGTGCAGCGACGGACTGTCCGGTCAGGTGCGGGCTCCTGAGATCGCGGAGGTCGTGAAGACGGAACCGGACCTCGTGAACGTCTGCCGGCGTCTCATCGAACTGGCCAACGAGGCCGGCGGGCCTGACAACATCACGGTCGTCGCCGCGCGGTTCGAGGGCGATGGCCTGCTGGGCGATGGCGCCGAGCAACCCCAGCATCGCGCGTATCGCGGATCCGGTGAGCGTACGACGATTCCCCTCGATCGGTCGTCGGTCGCGCAACTGAGCGCGCTGGAGGACGCCGACACGGACGAGACCGAGATCCCGACGCTCGAGCTCGAGCCGTTCAAGCCCGCGAATCAGGTGGTGGTGGGCAGCGCCGGCGACGGCCCCACGGTGGAGATCGCGCCGTCGGTGCGCGCGAACCTGCCGCCCACGCCGCCGCCGGGTGGATGGATTCCCCGCCGTACCCTGAACGCGATCTTCGGCCTGATCTTCGCGCTCTTCGCGTTCGTCGTGCTGTACAATTGGATGCGCGGCTGATGGCCGCGGAGTTCCGCATCACCCGCGGTGCACGTGCGGGCGCGCGCGAACGCTTTGATCAGGCGACCGTCACCATCGGTCGGCACCCAAGCAACGACCTGCGCTTCGATGCGGACCGCGACCTCGACGTGTCGTCGCGGCACGCAGAGCTTCGGTTCGTCAAGGGCGCCTACGTGCTGGTGGATCTCGGGTCTACCAACGGCACCTTCGTCAACGGCGATCGCGTGACGGGCGAGCGGTCGCTGGCAGACGGCGACGTCATTACGTTCGGCGCGAATGGTCCCGTCGCGGAGTTTCGTGCCGCCGCCGATGCAAGTGCCCCGGCCACGCGACTCGGCAGTGCGTCGCCGGCCCCGCCCACGCAGGCGCGTCCCTCCACGGAGGTGCGCATCGCGATGGCCGTGGAGAAGCAGACCGGCTCGCTGAAGCGAATGGTCGCCGCGCTCGCCGGACTCGTCATCGTCGCCGCGGTGGCGGCCGTGTGGATGACGCGGGCCGAGCGCGCCGAAACGCGCGCGCAGCTGGCGGCGTTACTCGCGGCGAACGACTCGCTGGCCCGCACGCTGCAGGCGCGGCTCGAACAGACCGGGATCGCGGACGCCTCGCTCGCGGCCGCACGGGCGGAGACTGAACGGCTGGCCTCGGAGCTACGCACCCAGCAGCAGCGCGGCGGCGACGTGTCGTCGCTGGCGGCGCGGATGCGCGATCAGCAGACGCGCACCGCGAGCATCGCGGGGATGGACTACGCCGCCGTCGCAGCCGCCAACCAGCCGGCCGTGGTGTTCCTCGTCGTGGAGTTCCCCGACTCCTCGCGCTCGACCGGCACGGGCTTCAACGTGCTCGCCAGCGGACTCGTGGTGACGAATCGGCACGTCGTCCAGAATCCGCAGGGCGTGCGCGCGCAACGCATCGCCGTGGCGTTCGACGGCACGAGCGGACAGTGGAAGCGTGCGAGCATCGAGCTCGTGAGCGAGACGGACGAGCTGGCGTTCCTGCGCATCACGAGCGCGGGCACGTATCCGACCGTGTCGTGCGTGGCGCGCGAGGCGACGAGTGCCTCGGTCGGTGCGCCGGTGGCGATCATCGGCTATCCGCTCGGGACGGGTACGGCGGGAATGGAAGGCAGCATCAACTCGCTCCGCCCGTCGGCGACACTGTCGGTGGGCACGGTCAGCAAGCTGATCCCAGAGACGATGCAGCTCGACGCGTTTGCAGCGCAGGGCTCGAGCGGCTCACCGGTGTTTGACGCCCGCGGCTGCGTGACGGGCGTGGTATACGGCGGGGCCACGGAGAGCGCGGGACGGATCGTGTACGCGGTGCCGCCGGCACGGCTGGCGGCGCAACTGCCCGCCGACTCACGCGGCGGCCTGCGCTAGGAGAGCGCTACGGCCGCGGTGGCGGCGGTGGCACCTGGAGGGTCGTAGCGCCCCGCCGCAGCGTCATCGAGCGCAGCTCGCGGCTCGTCCGGTCCATCTCGGCAATCGTTCGGAACGTCTCGCGCACCACCCGCTCTACCTGTGCGGCCGGTTCGGCGAGCGGACTCGACGTCACGACCACGCGCGAGGCGGCGGGGCCGGCACCGGACACGTCGCGAACCTGCACGAAGCGCACGACGCTGTCTTTCACGGGCACAAGCGAGATGGACAGAATGAGGTCGGCGTTCAGCCGCTCCTGCACCGTGTTCACGGTGCGGGACTCCGCGAGCACTGCAGCGACGGAGTCAGCGGGCACGACCACAAAGCGCGGGTGCGCGTCGAGCGCGCTGCGCAGCGTGTCGGCAAGGATGGCGGCGGCCGCGTCGAGATCGGCGCGCGAGCGACGCGGGAGGGCGACCACGACGCGCCGCGGGCCACGCGCCTCGCGCGCGGCCTCGAACTCGGGTCCGCTGGGCGCGACCTGCGAGACGGCGGGAGTCGCGGGCGTCGGCGGTGTGCCTTGCGACAGTGCCACGGCAGTCGCCGCCCGGGCCTGCATCCGCAGCAGCGAGTCCAAGACCGAGCGCTGAATTTCCGACCGGATGGAATCGGCCATCGCCGCGAGCTGAGCCGCACTCTCTCGGCGCTCCGGGGCGGCGGTCGTGATTCCCGGCGCGGCGCTCGGAGTCGCCGCTGGACGCGCCGCCATTCGCTCGGCCACGGCGCGCGCGATCGCCATCGAGTCCTCGCGGGTCAACATCGCCCCCACCGGAGCCACGGCCTGCGAGGCATCAGCGCTCCCACTCGCATCCGCAGGCGTGCTCGCCGCGGCCGAGCCCTGTCGCTCGCCCATACTCCACGCCATCGCCCAGATTCCCGCGACGGCCGCGGTACCCACCAGCGCCCGCATCAGCACGGACCGGCGCGACGTGGGTAGCGCGAGCGATTCGCCGGCGCCCGAGGTTCCCATCGCATCGAGCGCGGTCACGACGTGCGCGGCGGACTCTGGGCGATCGGAGGGCAGCTTCGCCAGGAGGCGCTTGATGAGCGTCGCGAGCGCGGGCGGCACGTCGGAGCGCAGGCGTTCAATCGGCTCGGGATCGCGCGTGAGCTGCGCCGCCATCGTCTGCTGCGGCGACGCCTCCTTGAACGGCACCTTGCCCGTGAGCAACTCATAGCCCAGCAGGCCCAGCGCGTAGAGGTCCATCCGATGGTCGGCGGCGGGATCAGCGGCAATCTGCTCGGGCGCCATATACGCGGGTGTGCCAATGGCCATCCCGGCGCTGGTGTAGCCGGACGTCGGCATCGCGGCCGAGATGGCCTTGCTCACGCCGAAGTCGGTGACCACCGCGTGCGAGCCCTGCAACAGGATGTTGCCCGGCTTGATGTCACGGTGGATGACCCCCATCCCGTGCGCATAGTCGAGCCCTTCGGCGACCTCGCGCAGGATGCGGATGACATCGCGCGCGGTGAAGCGATCGCCGCGCGCGAGCGCATCGCGCAGCGAGAGGCCGTTGATGAACGGCATCGTGTACCAGATGAGCGCGCCCTGCTCGCCAGCGCTCAGCAACGGCACGATGTGCGGGTGCTGGAGCTGCGCGGCGACCTGGATCTCGCGGCGGAAGCGCTCGTGATTGACGCCCGCCGCGAGTTCCGGCGGCAGCACCTTCACCACGACCTTGCGCCCGAGCGACGTGTCGGTGGCGACAAACACGCGGCTCATACCGCCGCCCGCGAGCTCGCGCTCGAGCGCGTAGCCCGAGCCGAGTGCGGACTGCAGCGTGGCGGTGAATTCAGACATTCAGGGCGTGGTCGTCGGTCGAGTGTGGCTTGCCAGTCAATGCTACCTACGGAACGACGCGCCGGCGAGGTTCGTTGGCGTTACGCGAGACGGCGTGCGGCGGCTTCCTGCATCGCCCGGTCGCCGCCCCAAGCACAGATCACGTTCGGGACCTCCGGGATCTCGGCGGCGAGGGCGGGCGGTCCGAACACCACGGCCACGACCGGACGCCGCGCGTGCCGCGATTCCGCGACCGCACGCGCCACCTGCCGTCGAGTGGATTCACGATACCCCGCTCGCCCACGGCCGAACGCGGGCTCGCCGCGAATGGCAATCACCACCGCGCCGCGTCCCTCGTCCGTGGGACCCGGCACGACACGCGGCGCGTGCCCGATCGCGCGCAGCGTGGCGAGAAACGGCCCGAAGCGGTCCCCACCCGTCCACACGCGGTCGTCATCGTCATCTACCTGTATGACGTCGACCACCGGCCCAATGTTTGTGAACACGCCGCGCACCGCGTGGACGACGGTGTCCGCGACCTGACGGGCCCAGAGCACATCGTCGAGCGTGGGCTCACGCGCGGCGCCCGCTCGCGCCCACTGCGCCCAGAACGCGCGCCGTGCCAGCGAGGCCTCCACTTCGTCGGCGTCGAGGAGGCCCTGCGCGACGGCCGCGTCGAGTCCGTCGGCGACGCGCGCGAGATCCCGCGGCGCCAGCACGAGATCGCAGCCTGCGCGCACCGCGGCCACGGCATCCGCGGCTTCGTCCATCCCTCCGGCGGCGGCCGGGTCCGACGGCAGGTCGCTCACCAGTAGGCCCTCGTACTGCAACTCGCCGCGCATCATCTCCCGCAGAATGAGCGGCGAGTGCGCGGCCCCGACGCCGCTCGCATCGAGTCCCTTGTACGACACGTGGGAGACGAGAACCGTTGCCACGCCGGCATCGGCGGCGGCGCGAAACGGAACGAGATCAGAGGTCCACAGCGTGGCGCCATCCACGGGCACCTCGCAGGGCGTGAGCGTGGCATCGACGTGCAGGCGCCCGAGGCCCGGCAAGTGCAACGCGCCGGCGAGCACGCCCTCGGCCTGACACGCGTCCACCCAGGTCGCGACCCATTCGGCGACGCGTTGTGCGTCGGCGCCGAACGCTCGCGCGCCGAGCGCGGGATTGGCGGCGTGCCACGCGAGGTCGGCGCAGGGGGCCAAGGCCCAGTTCACGCCAAGGCCGCGGAGTTCGCTGGCCGTGAGGCGGGCCGCACGTCGCACCACATCGTCGTCGCGCAGCGCACCGAGTGCGCCCGCTGGCGGGAGTCCCGTCAGTCCGTCGAAAGCGCCGCCCGCGCCGCGCTCGGCCGCCGCGGCGATGAGCAACGGCTGCCGCGCATCGCGCTGCAACGCCGCAACGAGCGCGGCGACCTCGGCGCGCGGACCGTTCCCGATGACGAATCCGCCGACGCCCAGCTCGAGCGCGTCGTCGATGACGCCTTGCATCCAGGCAAACCCGCGCTGGGGATCCCAGCGCACCTCGGGTACGAGGAGCGCGGCGAGCGAACGCGTCACGCGGGGTAGAGCGCCCCGAGCACGCGCGGCCCGCGCGCGCCCGTCGCGCCGGTGACGTTCCCGCTGCGCCGGCGCAGATGCAGCCAGCCGAGGAAGGCGAATGCGACCGCCTCCTTCGCATCACCATCGAAGTACAGGTCGCTGAACAGACGAAGCTCTCGCGGCGCGAGCGCCGCAGCGATGGCCTCGCGCAACACCGGGTTCCGCGCGCCACCGCCGGAGAGCAGGACGTCCCCTACGGGCTGGGGAATGAAACGCTCGAAGGCCAGCGCGATGCTGCGCGCGGTGAACCACGTTGCGGTCGCGACGATGTCGCCGTCGCTGCAGTCCGGACGTGTGGCGCGGCAGCGAGCGATGACGCTCGCAATGAATGCCGGCGTGTAGCGCTCGCGCCCCGTGCTCTTGGGCGGAGCGGCCGCAAACCACGGATCGCGGAGCAACTCCTCGATCACCGCGTGCAACGGCGTGCCCGTGGCGGCGAGGCGGCCGTCGCGGTCGAAGGGAAGGTCGGGTCGCAGCAGCCGCGTGACGCCGTCCATCACGCACACCCCAGGCCCGGTGTCGAACGCGCGCACCGCGGTGAGTGCCGCGGCGTCGCGCGCGGGCGGCAGCAGCGTGAGGTTCCCGATGCCGCCGAGGTTCTGTAGCACGCGCCACGCGTCGGGGCGCGAGAAGAGCAGCGCGTCGGCGATTGGCACGAGCGGCGCGCCCTGACCGCCCGCGGCAACGTCGCGCACGCGGAAGTCGGCGATGACATCCAGGCCGCATCGCTCGGCGATGACCGCGGGCTGTCCAAACTGCCACGTGGCCTGCGGGGGCGCGTGCCACACCGTGTGGCCGTGCGAGGCGATGGCGCGAATGTCGCCGCGTGCCACTCCCGCCTCCGCGATGGCCGCTGTCGCCGCCTCGGCCAGCCAACCACCCAGCGCAAAGTCGAGCTTCGTGTACTCCGCCGGCGATGCGCCCTGCAGCGCGGCGGCGAGCCGCGCACGTTCGCCCGCGGCATAGGGACGCGTCACTAACGCCAGCAACGAAGGCGTGACCTGCTCCCCTGACTCCTCAAACCGGACGACTGCCGCCGTGATGCCATCGAGCGAAGTGCCCGACATCAGTCCGACGAGGACATCGCCCGCCGCTGCCGCGGTGCTCACGCGCGCTCCAGCGGCGGCGGCGGCTCGGCGATGACCCGGCGGATCACGCCGCCACCGGCGGCGATGCGCGCGCGTGCCGTGTCGGCGTCCACCCCGAGCTTGTGCATCACGATGGCGAGCTTCACGCTGCCGTCGGCGCGCACGAGCAGCGCGCGCGCGGCATCGCGCTCCACGCCGCACGTGGTGATGAGCATCCGCTCCGCGCGATCCTTGAGTTTCTCGTTGGTGGCACGCAGGTCCACCATCAGGTTGCCGTAAGTCTTACCGAGGCGGACCATCGCGCCGGTGGTGAGCATATTGAGCACCATCTTCGTGGCGGTGCCGGCCTTGAGCCTCGTCGAGCCCGTCACGACCTCCGGCCCCGTGATGGGCAGGATCGCGATGTCGCAGTCGGCGACCACTTCGGCGGGCGGCGGCGAGCAGGCGAGCATTACGGTGCGCGCCCCGACACTGCGCGCGTGCACCAGGGCGGCCCGCACATAGGGCGTCGTGCCGCTGGCGGCGATGCCGACCACCACATCGCCGCGTGAGACACCGGCGGCAGCGAGATCCTCGCGTGCCGCGTCGGGGCGGTCCTCGGCCCCTTCCTGCGCGCGGGTGAGCGCGGGCGGGCCGCCTGCAATGATGCCCTGCACCATCGTGGGATCTGAGCCAAATGTGGGCGGACATTCCGAGGCGTCGAGGACGCCGAGTCGCCCGGAGGTTCCGGCCCCGACGTAGAACAATCGGTGACCGCCACGAAACGCCTCCTCGAGGAGCCCGATGGCCCGCGCAATCGGCTCGCGCTGCGTGGCGACCGCGTCGGCGACGCTGCGGTCCTCGGTCGACATCAAGTCCACGATCTCCAGCGGCGAGGCGAGGTCGATGTCCACGCTGCGCGGATTGCGACGCTCAGTGACTCTCGGATCCAGCACGGGGGCTCGGGCGGAATGAAGGCGCGGTGCGCGTGACGCGACGCTCCCGTAAGTTACTGGGCGTGATGACGACTCGCATCCGATTGCTGGTGGCGCTCGCCGTGGCGCCCTTCGCCGCGCGCGCCCTCAACGCACAGCTCATTCGCGTCCCGATGCCGGGCGAGGCCGCGCTGCCGATCAGCGCGGCCGTGTCGGCGGGATTCCTCATAGGCACAGGTCGGTTTGACGCCGAGACGGGCACCAACTGGACCCTGGGCGAGGCGATCCAGTACCGCGGATCGGTGGAGGTCGGGACGCGCTCGGGTGCGTTCGGACTCACGGGCACACTTGCCAGCGTGCCGATCCAAATGGGCTCGAGTGCCGCCTCCAGCGGGACGATTCAACTGCGTCAGCTGTTGGCGACGTTTCGCTCGCCGGAAGGCAACGGCTTTTACCAAATCTTCGAGGCCGGCGCGGGGTTGTCGCAGTGGGCCGGCTACGACGGTGGTGCCGTGCTCACCGGCGAGCAGGCGGCCGCACGCAACGGGCTCGCGCTGGTGATCGGCTACGGATTTGGCTTCGCGCTCGGTGACCGCGCGTCGTTCGCGGTCGTGCAGGACGGCGCGACGATCATCGGGTCGGCGGAAGGACTGCCCGCCGGCGCGCGGCGCTCACAGAACCAGTACGTGACGCGGATGGGGCTGCGCTACCGCTTCCGCGGCGGGCGCTGAGTCGTCACGCGCCAGGCGCCGTCGCGCCGCGCATCGGCTCCGCCTTCGATCCGACCGGGGCCACGGAAGGCCAGGCCGTGCAGCCCCGAGTCCTCGCCCTGTGGCTCGATGAAGGGCAACCCCAAGGCCCGCAGCGAATCGCGTACCCACGGCAGCATTCGTGACAGCTCGGCGTGCAGACGGGGGTCGCGGCCGACGACGTTCGGAAGCTCGATGACGTGCTGGAGCGGCAGCCCCCACGCGAGGAGACCGACCGCGACCTTCGTGTTGTAGGTGAGGATGCTCGCGCCACCAGGCGATCCAAACGCCGCCACCGCGCGCCGGTTGCGGTCGAGGGCGATCATCGGCGCCATCGAGCTGCGCGGGCGCTTGCCCGGCGCCACGGCATTGGCCACGGGCCGGCCGTCCTGGATGGGCGCGAAGGTGAAGTCGGTCAGCTGGTTATTGAGGAAGAACCCACCGACGACGCGCCCCGAGCCGAAGACCGACTCGACGGTCGTGGTCATCGACACGACGTTGCCGTCGAAGTCCACGACGACGAAGTGCGTGGTGCCGGACTCCTCGTAGCCCGCGGCATCGCCGCGCGCGATGCCGTCAACGCTGCCGGCGGTCGGCGTCGGCATCGCGCGATCGCCGATCAGCGCGGCTCGTGCGGCCACATAGGGCTCCGAGAGCAGCGCGTCAGTCGGCACGGAGACGAATGCCGGGTCAGCGACATAGCGGTCGCGATCCACGTACATCATCCGGCTTGCCTCGGCAAACAGGAACCACGCGCGTGGATCGTCCGGTCCGCGCGCGGCGATATCCGTGTGCTCCAATTGCCGCAGCATTCCGAGGGCGACCACCGCGCTCGAAGGCGGCGGCGGCGCGCAGATGATGAACGCGCGAAACGGCGCGCAGAGCGCCTCGCGCTCCACCGGTTCGTAGCTGGCGAGGTCCTCACGCGTCATTGTGCTCGGCCGCGCACCGCGGCCGAGGCGCGCGACAATCGAGTCAGCGATGGGTCCCTCGTGCAACGCGCGCGGCCCGCGCGTGGCGAGTGCGCGCAACGTTGCGGCGTACGCCGGATTCCGGAACGTGTCGCCGGGCGCGATGAGCCGTCCGGCGCGCGGGTTCCAAAGGAGCGCGCGCGCGTCGGGCTGCTGCATCTGTGCGCTCGAGCCGTTCGCAAAGCGTCCGAGTCGCCGCGGCACCACGAAGCCCTGTTCCGCCGCGTGGATCGCCTCGGCAAAGAGTTCGGACCACGGCAGGTGGCCGAGCGCGCTGTGCGCGACGCCCAGCATCGGAACCGCACCCGGCACGCCGGTGGCGGTGCCGCCGATCACGGCGCTGTCGAACGGAATCGGCAGGCCATCCGCACCGAGAAACTGCGCTGGGCTCGCGCCTCGCGGCGCGACCTCGCGACCATCCCACACGCGCACTCGTCCCGAGGCGGCCTCGTAGTGCACGAGGAACGCACCGCCACCGAGCCCCGAGCTCTGCGGCTCGACGAGTCCGAGCATCGCCTGGATGGCGACGGCCGCGTCCACGGCCGAGCCGCCACGTTCGAGCACGGCGAGGCCCGCGTCTACCGCAAGCGGATGTGCGGCCGCGACGCCGGCGATGGCGTCAGATGCACCGCCGGGTGCGGAGGCGACACGCCCCGCGCACCCGGCGATGGCCGCGACGAGCGCGGCGAGCAGTTTTCGTTGCAGCACTCAGCTGATCCGGAGCGGCTCCTTGAGGGTGATCGACACGGCACCCTGCGCCGGCAGGCATCCGTGGTAGTCGGTCGTCGCGGCAGCGACAGCGCCGCCCGCGGCCGCACCAATCGCCGCACCGGCCACCGTGCTCTTGGTGTTCTTCCCGAGCAGCTGACCAGCCACTGCGCCTGCGGCCGCGCCCGCGGCCACCTTGCCGGCCTGCGTGCCCGTGGACTGCACGCGCTCATACTGCAGTGCCGCGACCTGAGTGACGTCGGCGGCGAGGGTGACGGCGCGCCCACGCACCGAGACCGAGACGGGCTTGAAGGCGAGCTTCACCTTGTCCTGTCCATTCTCGCCACGCGCGGACTCGACCACCTCAAGCGTGACCTCGGTGCCGGCCGGGAGGCTGCCGCCGGTGGTGCCGCCTTCGGTGGACGTCGTCGTGGCCGTGAAGCGGTCGCCGACCTTGTGCGTGTTGGTGCACACCCGCGCGCCCGATGCGACTTCGATGACGGTTCCCGCGCCGAGCACACCGCTGCGGACCGCGCTCGTGGAGGAGGCGGGGCGCGACGCCGTCGTGGCAGGCGCCTTGGTGGGCGCGGCCGGTGCCGGAGCGGCCGCTGGCGTCGCGGCGGGCGTCTCCGCCGTATCCGCCAACGCGGCATCCGCGCCTGCGGGGGCGAGCTCGATCTCGCGCTCGGCTGAGTCGTCGCCGCCGCAGGCGGCAAATGCGATTAGAGTCAGCGCCGCTGCGGCGCCGCGAATAGTATTGAGCGTCATATGTCCTCGTCAGTGTCGGGTGCGGGATCGCTGTTCGGAATCTGCGTCCTTGACCGCCAAGTCTCAACCGTTCGTCACACGTGACGGCACTCGCCCGGGCCCTCCCGTGGGTGCGGCCTTACCGCTGGCGGATTGCGGCCGGCCTCGCTTGCGTCGTGATCTCGACGGCGATGTACAGCGTCATCCCGACGCTGCTGCGGCTGGCCATCGAGGCGATGGAGGCCGACCAGCCACTCGGCGCCGTGTGGAAGATCGCCGGCCTGATGGTCGCCGCCACGCTCACGATGGCGGTGTTCCGCTTCTATATGCGGGAGATTCTGAACGGCGTGTCGCGCATCATCGAGCACGACCTGCGCGAGGCGCTCTTCCAGCGCCTGACGTACCTCGACGCGACGTACTACGGTCGGAACCGCACCGGCGAACTGATGGCGCGGCTCACGAACGACCTCGGCGCCGTTCGAATGGCCGTGGGGCCGGCGGTGATGTACCTCACGAACACGCTGTTTGGCGGCGTGTTCGCGTTGAGCTATATGATTGCGATCAGCGGGCGGCTCACGCTGATTGCATTGGCCCCGATGATCCTGTTGCCGTGGATCACGCTGTCCCTCGGGCGGCGCATTCACGACCGGTCCGAGTCGGTGCAGGCGCGGTTCGCGGACCTGACAACGCTGGTGCAGGAGCACCTCAGCGGGCTTCGCATCATTCGCGCGTATCGTCAGGAAGAAGCCGAGCAACGGCGCTTCGAGGCCATCAGTCGCGACTATCTCGACCGCAATCTCGGTCTCGTCCGGATGAACGGCCTGATGAATCCGAGCTTCACGATGTTCGCGGGCCTTGGGGCGGCGGCCGTGCTGGGCTTCGGGGGTGCGGCGGTCGTCGACGGCGAGATCTCGGTGGGTGCTTTTGTCGCCTTCGGGCTGTATCTCGCGAACCTGACCTGGCCGCTAATTGCGCTCGGCTGGGTGACGAGCCTCTTCCAGCGCGGCGCGGCCTCGATGAAGCGTCTGCTCGATGTCCTGGACGCGGAATCGGCCATTCGCGACCCCGCGCCGACTGCCGCGCGGGCGCTCCCGCCAACGGCCGGGGGCCGCGGCCTCACGCTCGAGAGCGTCTGTTTCGCGTACGCGACACGCGAGGGGGAACCGACCCGGCAGGTGTTGACGGATATCTCCGTGAACGTGCCCGCCGGCGGGACCTTGGGCATCGTCGGGGC
>CAYPYY010000074.1:5678-13859 GCA_964414995.1 uncultured Gemmatimonas sp. | reverse complement strand
GGGTGGATGACGGGATTCGAACCCGCGACCCTCGGAACCACAATCCGATGCTCTAACCGGCTGAGCTACATCCACCAGAATCCCGGCGAGGCCTCGCCCGGGGAATCTCAAAAGTAGTTGGCTCGAGAGGCCTAATCAACTGCCTCGCGCCGGCACCAACCGCTCAGTCCTTCGCCCGATCCATATACTCGCCGGTGTTCGGATTCACGCGCACCCGCTCACCGCTGGAAATAAACTCCGGCACCTGGATCGTCACACCGTTCTCGAGGAGGGCGGGCTTGGAGCTCGCCGTCTTCGTCGCCGTCTTCATCACCGGCGCCGTATCCGTGATCGTCAGGTTCAGGAACTGCGGCAGCTGCACCGACATCGGCTTGCCGTTATAGAACTCGACCATCACTTCCATATTGTCCTGCATCCACGGCGCGTTGTCGCCGAGCATCTCCTCGTCCATCTCGAGCTGCTCGTAGTTCTCCGTGTTCATAAAGTGGTACGAGTCGCCGCCCTTGTAGAGGAACTGCAGCTCGTGCGTCTCCATATCCGCCTTGTGCACCTGGTCGTCGGCGCGGAACCGGTGCTCGAAATTGTTGCCCGAGCGCAGGTTCTTGAGCTTCGCCTGCACCATCGCGCGGAGGTTGCCCGGCGTGTGGTGGCGGAACTCGATGATGCGGCAGGGATCGCCTTCGAAGACGATCACCATTCCGCGGCGGATTTGCGTGGCGGGTAAGGCAGCCATTGTACGACCCTAACAGGCGGTGAAAACGGGGTGTAAACCAAGACAGCCTTGAAGTTTACCCGATTTTCCCCACCCGGTCAACCGAACCCCCGCGATTCCAATTAGCCCCTCAGGGCGACCCCGCAGGCACCGCCGACGCGCCCGCAGCACTCGCCGCCTCCCGAAGCACCGGCGCCAACGTCCGCCACATATTCCGCGCCGCCCGGCGCGCGCCCTCCTCCGTCGGATGGATCCCGTCCGACTGGTTCAGGTCGGCCACCCCGGCAATCCCATCCAGGAAGAACGGAATCAGCGTCACGCCCTCGTCCCGGGCCACACTCATAAAGAGGTCGTGAAACTGCCGCGTGTACCGCGGTCCGAGGTTCGGCGGCGCTTCCATCTGCGCCAACAGAATCCTCGCCGCGGGATTCTGCGTACGGACCTTCGCGATGATCGCCACCAGATTCTCACGCGTGCTGTCGGGGTTGAGCCCCCGCAGTCCGTCGTTGGCACCGGTCTCGATCACCACCACGTCCGGCCGCTCCTGCAGCAGCCAGTCCACCCGGCGCAGCGCGCCCGCCGACGTCTCGCCCGACAGGCCAGCGCCCACGATCGTGGCGCGTATGCCACTCGAGTCGGCCAGCCGCTGGAGCACCGCCGGATACGCCGAGTCGGGATCAATGCCGAGGCCGGCCGTGAGACTGGTGCCGACAATCAGCACGCGCGTCGTCGCCCCTGCACGCGGGGCCGCCACGGTGGTTGATTCCACCGGAACCCCGGCTGTCGCGGCGGGCTTGGTCTCGGAGTTGCCGCAGGCCGCCGCCAGCGCCACCGCTGTGAGCGCTCCAATTCTCGCGTTTCTCTTCATCCCTAGAAATAACACCCGATGCTCGCCGCGCGTTCGCTGACCAAGGAATACCGGAGCGGCACCAGCTCCCTCGCCGTGCTCCGTGACGTCTCGTTCGACATTCCGGAGGGCGCGTTCGTTGCCATCGTCGGGCCCTCGGGCAGCGGCAAGACGACCCTGCTCGGGCTGCTCGCGGGGCTCGACCTGCCCTCGCGCGGCACGGTGATGATCGACGGCGCCGACCTCACGACGCTCGACGAGGACGCGCGTGCACGGCTCCGCGGCGACAAGGTCGGGTTCATCTTCCAGTCGTTTCAGCTCATTCCCACGCTGACGGCGCAGGAGAACGTGCAGGTGCCGCTCGAGCTACGCGGCCGCCGCGATGCGGCCGAGAAGGCGCGCAACCTGCTGCAGCGCGTCGGGCTGGGGGACCGCACGGATCACTTCCCCTCGCAGCTCTCGGGCGGCGAGCAGCAGCGCGTTGCCATCGCGCGTGCCTTCGCCAACGAGCCGCGGCTGCTCTTTGCCGACGAGCCCACCGGCAATCTCGACGGCGCCACCGGCGCCAAGATCGTCGCGCTGTTGGACGAGCTGAATCGTGAATCGGGCGCCACCGTCGTCATCGTCACGCACGACCTCGGGCTCGCCGAGCACGCGCAGCGCGTGATTCGCCTGCGCGACGGCGAGGTGATTGAGGACCGCCCGGGCAAGGGTGGCGTCTTCAATCCCCGCGCGGAGCCGGCCGCCGACGTCGCCGCGGGGGCATAAGGTGCGCGCAAGCTTCGGCACGCTCTTCCAGCTCGCCTGGCGCGAGAGTCGTACGGCGCGCCGCCGACTGCTGCTCTATATGAGCAGCATCTCGCTGGGCGTCGCGGCCCTCGTGGCCATCGACTCGTTCGCCGCCAACGTGCAGGCGAGCATCAAGGACCAGTCGCGCAACCTGCTGGGCGGCGACATCAACCTGCGGGCGCGGCAGTTCTTCACGCCGCGCGTGGACTCGATTCTCGACTCGCTGCGCACCGCCGGCGTGCCCAGCGCCAAGGTGACGAGCTTCGCCTCGATGGCAACGTCGCAGCCCTCGGGAAACACGCGGCTGGCGCAGATTCGCGCCGTCGGCGACGGATTTCCGTTCTACGGCGAGGTGCTGACGGAGCCGGCGGGTGCCTGGGCGCGCCTGCAGCGCGAGCGCGTCGCGATGGTGGACCCGAGCATCCTCGTGGGGCTGGACGCCCAGGTCGGCGACACGCTGAGCATCGGCTACGCGAAGTTCGTCATCGCGGCGACGATCGTGAACATCCCCGGCGATCCCGGCATTGCCGCGACGATCGGACCGCGCGTGTTCATCGCGTCGCAGTACGTGGGCGAGACCGGCCTGCTCGGACTCGGCAGTCGCGCCGAGTACGAGGCGGTGGTGAAGCTGCCGGAGGACGTGCGCCCGGCGATGTGGGTCGCGCCGCTGCGTCCGCGACTCGAGGCGGCGAACATCCGGATCCGCACCGTACAGGAGAACGAACTCGACCTCACCGACGCGATCTCGCAGCTCGCACGGTTCCTCGGCGTCGTCGGACTGATCGCGCTCTTGCTCGGCGGCATCGGCGTGGCGAGTGGTGTGAATGCGTTCGTGCAGAAGAAGATTGATACGGTCGCCGTGCTGCGCTGCCTCGGGGCGTCGAGCGGCCAGGTGCTGTTCATCTACCTCGTGCAGGCCGCGGCGATGGGCTTCCTCGGGGCCGCGGTGGGCGTGGCGCTCGGTGTCGCCATCCAGTTCGGGATGCCGCAGGTGCTCGGCGACTTCCTGCCGGTGGACGTGTCGGTGACGCTGGTGCCGGGCGCGATCGCGCTCGGGCTCGGCATCGGCGTGTGGGTGGCGGTGGTCTTCGCGCTGCGGCCGCTGCTGGTGCTGCGTCGCGTGTCGCCGCTGCAGGCCATCCGCCGCGATGATGCGGCGCTCGCGGCCTCGCGACGCAAGGACTCGCTGACACAGCTCACCAACCTCGCGCTGGTGGCCAGCGTGCTCGCGCTGGCGATTGATCGCGCCGAGACGGTGGGGCAAGGCCTGATCTTCTTCACAGGTGTGTGCGTGAGCATCGCCGCGCTGTGGGCGAGCGCGTGGGGCCTCTCGCGGCTGACGCGGCGACTCGTGTCGCCGACCTGGCCCTATGTGTTCCGGCAGGGCGTGGCCAACCTGCACCGCCCCGCCGCGCAGACGCAGGCCGTCGTGCTTGCACTCGGCTTTGGTTCGTTCCTCGTCACGACGATCATCCTCGTGCAGACGAACCTGCTGCAGGCGTTCGACGTGACGGCAAGTGCGTCGCGCGGAAACCTGGTGTTCTTCGACGTCCAGGAAGACCAGCGTGAAGGCCTCGCCTCGCTGCTGAACACGTCGCGGCAGGAGATCGTGTCGGAGACGCCGATCGTCACGATGCGCTTCGATGGCGCCAACGGCAGTACCGGCCCGGAGTGGGCCGCCGCGCGGGCGATCCCCGTGCGGCATTGGGCGCTGCGCCGCGAGTACCGCTCGACGTATCGCGACTCCAGCGTGGCCACCGAGAAGGTGATCGAGGGCACCTGGTTCGGGGACCGCA
Source organism: uncultured Gemmatimonas sp. (assembly GCA_964414995.1). Lineage (GTDB taxonomy): Bacteria > Gemmatimonadota > Gemmatimonadetes > Gemmatimonadales > Gemmatimonadaceae > Pseudogemmatithrix. The sequence continues at coordinate 9,715 of CAYPYY010000074.1, read as the reverse complement.
CGCTGACGCCCGGCGTGCACGAGGTGTCGTTGGAGCGGGACATCGCGGGCGAGCTCAAGCTCGTGATCGGCGATACGACGCAGTGGGACGTGCAGGGCGTGAAGGTGCGCGCCGTGCTGACGAGCATCCGGGAGGTGGACTGGGGGCGCTTCGAGCCGAACTTCTTCGCGGTGTTCAGTCCGGCCGCGATCGCGGCGGCGCCCAAGCAGTTCGTGACCATCGCGGCGGTGGAGGCCGACACGACGGTCGCGCGACTGCAGCGCGACGCGGTGCGGCAGTTCCCGAACGTCTCGAGCATTGATCTCTCGCTGGTCCGCAAGACGATTACCGGCATCGTGGAGAAGGTGACGCTGACCGTACGCTTCCTCGCGCTGTTCTCGCTGGCGATGGGCATTCCCGTGCTGTTCAGCGCCGTGGCCGCCACGCGGCGCGACCGACTGCGCGAGGGCGTGCTGCTCAAGACGCTTGGCGCCACGCGCGGCCAGATCGGGCGCATCTTGTTTGCGGAGTACGCCTTGCTCGGATTCCTCGGCGCGCTCACGGGAATGGTGCTGGCGATTGGAGGGGCGTGGGGACTCGTCACGTTCGTCTTCGAGGGCACGTTCCGGCTGGCGCCGCTGCCGGCACTGGGCATCGCCGCCGCGATGATGCTGCTCGCCGTGAGCATCGGGCTGCTCACGGGGCGCGACGTGTTCCGCGAAACGCCGATGGCGGCGCTGCGCGAGGGCTGAGCCCTACTCGATCCGCAGGATCGCGAGTCGCGCGGTCGTCGGCAGCGCAGGTCCGGTCGCGCCCCGCAGGTGCAGCAGGCGGCGCGACCCGGCCGTGCCCGGCACCAGTTCCACCGCGACAAAGCTCGCGGGCGCAATCGCCGTGATCGAGACCGTGGCGTTGGCCTCGTTGACGATGGCGCGCCGCAGCGCCGACGCGCGTGTGAAGCGCGTGCCCTGCGCGAGGCCTTCGCAGCTCCCGAGGTCGCGGCAGAGGCCACCGAAAACGTCGTCGAGATCCCAGGACGCGAAGCGCGCCAACGGCGGCGCACTGGTTCGGCCGTCCGCCATCAGCGCCAGCGACCAGCGTGCCAACAGCTCGTCCCAGCCGCGGCCACTGCGGGCCTCAAGATTCGCCACGCCCGAGAGTCCGCTGGAGACGAATTCGCGCACCAGCGCCCCCTCGTCGCCGCTCGCGTGGTCCAGCGCCCAGCGCACCAGGGACCACGATGATCCATAGAACGACACGTCACCCGGCAGCGTGGGCCCCAGCGGCGAGCGCGCTCCCTGCGCGTCGAGGAAGTCCCACAGCCCTTCGAAGTGCGGGAGCATCGTGCGCGGTGTGCCCGCGCACTCGCCCGAACGGCTGAGCACCGCAACCTCGCAGGCCAGCGCCGAATACCCGACATCGTCGGTGGCACCGAAGCCGATGCGCGCGCGGGCGAACAGTTCCTCGGCGTGCCGCGCGGTGGCCTCCTCCAGCCACGGCTCCTCGATCGGTTGCCCACGCACGATACGCGAGGCGAACGACGTGACGTGCTTGAGCTCGTGGAGGATCGTGCCGCGCATCTCGTAGAGCCAGCGCTCGCGCGTGCCCGCGTCCATTCCCGTCGCGGTGGAGGTGGGCACCTGCGCGTAGATCACCTCACCCACGTTGCTCGACTGGAACTGCGCACGGGTGAAGAAGTCGCAGGTCACCACGGCGGCGAGGATTCCACCCCCGAAGACTCGGTTCATCCGTGGGGTGAAGAGCAGCACGACGCGACCGTTGTCGTCGAGGCGACGGTCCATCACCAGCGGATCGCCGAAGCGCTGCGCCAGCGGCCAGAGCACGGCATCGAACTCGCTGGCGAGTTCGGCGTAGAGCTCATCCATTTGGCCGGCGAGCGTGGGCAGGCCGTTCGCCATCGTGCTCGTGTCCTCGAGGATGGCGACGCGTTCCCCGAGGAAGGCCGTGCGCGCGCCGACGGTGGCGGCGGTGGTGCAGAGATTGCTGCCCTCGAAGTTGGGCAGGTTGAGCTGTACGATGCCGTTGATGGGCGGGAGTTGCACGGCGGGCATCGCGCGCGTGGCCGACGTGGTGCCTGCCGCGCGCGCGGCCCGCACCGAACGCTCCAGCAACGCCAGGTGCGGCGACGTGGGCGCATCGGCGCGTACGAGCGGCGATGCGATGCTCAGCACCGCGGTGGGCCCCGCGCCGGCACGCACGTCGAGCTCCAGCGCGATCACGCCGCCTTCCGCGACGCGGCTCGCGTGCTGCACCGAGACGAGATAGCGGCCGCCGCCGTGCGCCAGCTCATTGCACGCCGACGCGCTGGCGGAGCCGAGGAGCAGTGCCTCGCCCACCGCGAGCGTGCGAAGCGGCGCGACTTGCAGCCGCGCGTCCGCTGCGCCGACGCCCGACGTGGTCGCCACCTGCACGGCGATTGATCGCGTGGGCAGGCAGGGCATCGCTCCGGCGCTCAGCACGGCGGTGAGCTCGGTGCCGCTCGCGGCGGTCACCGTGGCGTTGAATCCGTCCACCACGACCGAGTTGCCCGCGACAGTGGACGCAAAGCGCGCCCCGCGCAGCACGAACGGCGTGCCTGGCACAATGAGTTCCGGCTCGACCGCTGTCACCTCAGGCGCAATCGGGCTCGGCAGCGGACTGACGCGCACCGGGCGCTGCGCGACGACGCCATCGATGGCGACCGTGACGTGCGTGATGCCCACCGCGATCGGGCGCACCGCGCCCGCCTGATCCACCGCCGCGATGCGCGCGGCCGCGCTGGAGTACGCGAAGCGCGCGCCGACCAGCTCCTCATCCGCGCTGTCGAGCGCGACCGCGAACACGTGCACCGCGTCACCGGGCAGGCTCAGGCGAATGGTGTCGTCCGTGATGCGCAGCCGCGCCGCCGGCGGATTCACGAGTCGCAGCTCGCGGCGCCGCGCGATGCCGCCCGCCTCGACCTGAATCGTCGCCACACCGACCGAGTGTGCCGTCAGCTCGCCCTCGGGCGTGACCGTCAGCAACTCCGGCGTCAGCGAGCGCCACATCACCGGGAGTTCGATGATCGCGCCGCCCGGCCCCAGCGGTACCGCGATGCCCGACATCCTGCGCCCGGGGCGCAGGGTCGAGTCCGGCAGGATGATGGCGATGTCGCGAATGCCGCCGGGTCCGACCGGGCGACGCCCGTCGCAGGCCCACGCGCCCGTGAGGAGTGCGGGCACGAGAGCCCAACCGGCCAGATACGCCGAACGTGGGCGGGGGCGGCGACGCATAGCGACTCGTGTACTATACCAACGAACCGTAGATTCTGCCCGATGTGGGAGACCGTGCGCGCCTGGAGCGCGGGCCGTTGGTGGTACTGGCGCCTGCCGCTGTTCCTGCTGCTGCTCGTGCAGGCCACGCGCCCCCTGCGCGTGCAGGGCGAGCCACATCTCTTCGGCGGCATCATCTTCGGCGCGCACGAGTTCGGTCATCTCTTCTGGGCCTTCGCGGGCGAGTGGATGACGATCGCCGGCGGCAGTCTCACGCAGCTGCTCATTCCGATCGGCGCAGGCGCCGTGGTGGCGCGCTCGAAGGACTGGTTCGGCGTCACCGTCTGCGGCCTCTTCCTCGCCGCCAGCCTCGGCGACCTCTCGTGGTACATCGCCGACGCGCGGGCGCGGGAGCTCGACCTACTGAGCTTCTCGCCCGACGCGAGCGGGCACGACTGGTCCTACCTGTTGAGCCGAGCCGGCCTCTTGCGCCAGGACCTCGCGATCGCGCGGTTCACGCGCTTTGTGGGCTGGGTCGTGACGCTGCTCTCGTGCCTGGTGGCGGTGCGCATCCTCTGGTGGATGCACACAGAAAAGTCGACGACGGACGAGGCGTCCGCCGCCGGCTGAGTCGCCCGCGCGCTCCAGTCAGCGTGTGCGGCAGCGCGGGCGCTCGGGTGGCAACCCGGCGCAGCGGATGCTCTCATCCATTCCGCTCGCCAGCGTGCCGCAGGCGGTATTCACGGCCGTCTTGAGCGCTTCGGCTTCATCTTGCCCCGAGGCGGTCGCGCAGTTGGATTGCCCGTT
>CAYPYY010000074.1:0-5578 GCA_964414995.1 uncultured Gemmatimonas sp. | reverse complement strand
ACGACGACGGTGCCGCGCTCCGAGTGCACGACGTTGCAGTCGGCTTCCACGAAGTGGACGTTGCCGAAGGCGCCGTTGCCGTCGTCGTCGAGCTCGCGGGCGCGGCGCAACGCGGCCCAGGTGCCGACGTCGTCCCAGCCGAAGTCGCCTTGGATGACGAGCAACCGCTGCGTGCGCTCGAGCAGCCCGCGCTCGAGCGACGTCGCGCGCACCATTCCCACAAATGTCGGCAGGTTGCCGTTGGCCAAGGCCTCGAGCCCATCGCGCACTTCCGGCGCGTGTGCACGTAGCTCCGCGAGAATGGTTTCCGCGGAGCCCACGAGAATGCCGCCGTGCCAGCGGCAGCCGTTGTTGATCAGTTGCTCGGCTTCGTGTTCGCTGGGCTTCTCGAGGTAGCGCAACGTCGTCGCCGCGCCGCCACGCGAGAGCGGCTGGTCCGGATCGAGCGCCGGACCCGGCACGACATAGCCAAAGCCGGTCTCGGGACGCGACGGCTGGATGCCGACGGACACGAGCGCCGACTCGCGCGCCGCGTAGGCCGCCGCCCGGCGCAGCGTCCGCCGGAACTCCTCGGGAAAGTCCACCGCGAGATCGGCGTGGATGGCCACGCACATCGCGCTCGGGCCCGCGCGCCGCGCGAGTTCCTGTGCGCCCCACGCCAGCGCCGCCGCCGTACCGAGCGGGCGCGGCTCGACCAGCACGTTCTCCTCCGGCACGTCGCGCGTCACCGAACGAATCGCCGGCGCGATGTCGCGACTCGTGAGAATCAGCACGCGCTCCGGCGGAATCGCCGGCTGCAGTCGCCCGACCGTCTCCTCGATCAGCGTTTGCTCCGAGACCAGCGCAAGCAACGGCTTGGGGCGCGCGGGCGTGGACAGCGGCCAGAACCGCGAGCCGATGCCGCCCGCGAACACGACGGCCCAGAGCGCGACGTCGGTCTCCGGCTCCGAGAACGCCGCCAACTGCTCGGCGGGCAGGGTCCCCGCGGCAGAGCCGCCGGGCGGATCGCTCGGAGGGAGGGCGCCGAAGCTGGGCATAGAAGACACAAGCTAGACGGCACCGCGCAGAGCCGCCACGGTGCGTCAGAGCAGGAGGAACACCCCGACGAGCGACACCAGCACCATCAAGAGGTATCCCGGCACCGCGAATCGCAGCCAGCGACCAAACGGGACGTTCGCCTTGAGCAAGATCGCGAGCAGCGTGCCATTGGTTGGGTTGATCAGGTCAAACGCCACTGCCCCGCCCTGATACGCCATCACGGCGGCATCGCGACTGAAGCCGAGCAGGTCGGCAGTCGGCGCCATAATCGGCATCGTGAGGACCGCCTGACCGCTGGTACTCGGCACCGGCAGATGAATCAGCGCGTGCACCGGGATCATCACCGCCGCGCTGAGGAGCGGCGGCAAGCCGTCCAGCGGTGCGACCAGTCCCGAGACGATTGTGTCGATGACCTTTGCGTCGGTGAGCAGCACCGAGATCGCTCGCGCGACGCCGACGAACAGGCCGGCCACCAGCATCGTCTCCATTCCCTTGAGGAACTCCTCCGTCGTGCGCCGCAGGTCGTACGCCTGCGCGGCGCCGATGAGGAATCCGGCGACGAGGAACAGGCCCGACAGCTCGTTGTAGCCCCAGTTGAGCTTGAGCACCCCAACGACGTAGATGACGATGGGCAGCGCGGCCAGCGCCAGCGAGACATAGTCGCGGACGCTCGGTGCCGCCTCGCTCGCGGAAGCGGTGACGGGCTCCGGCGTGTCGCGCCGAGCGTAGACGAGTGTCCAGCCGACCCACACGGCGAGCGCGACCACGAGCAAGGCAAAGCGCAGCCCGATGGACGTGGACGGCGCCAGCTCGGCTACGCGCAGCGCGAGTCCGCCGCCGAACGGATTGGTGGGACCGAACGTCCCGCCGACGTACGCCGCGCCGATGCTCATCGCCAACGCGGTCGTGACGCCGAACCCGAGTCCGCGGGCGAGCACGATCAGCACGGGCACCATCGCGATGATCTCCTCGCCCATCGCCTCGGCGGCGCCGCCAGCCGCGAAAAGCGTCGCGACTACGGCGACCACCACGCGCGGCGGCGCCGTGGTGCCGAGCAGCGCACCAATCAGTCGTCGCAGGGCGCCTGTGCCGTCGAGCAGCGCCCACGCACCGCCGGCGAACAAGATCGTGACGATGACCTCCGTCCCCATCACGATCCCACGCGGCACCGCCAGGAGCAGGGCCATCACGCTCGTGGGATTGGACGGCACGGCGCTGTAGGTCCCCGGCACGACCAGCATCTGGCCGGCGGCGTTGGCGACCCGCTGGTACTCCCCCGCGGGCAGGACCCAAGTCAGGCCGGCCGCGACCAGCACCGCGCCCAAGAGGAGCAGAAAGGGGTGCGGGAGGCGGAGTTTCACGGCGGCAATCGTACGGGCGGGACCGACCGCTCGCAATCGCCGTTCGGCCCGCCGCCGAAGCCCCTCGTCCCGTCAGCCGGCGCCCCACCCCCCTCCCTGTGGCAAACCACGCCATACTGAGGGTAGTTTGGACGAGTACGGAACCCCCTCAGGGCGCCCGTTCCGCGGGCGCTCGCCTCCTCGCTCGATGTTCGACTACCTCACGCGCAACCAACGGACGAGCGCACTGCCGATGGGACTCGGCGGCACGATCAGCACGATCGTGCACGCGGCCGTGCTCGGAGTGTTCGCGTACGAGGGCGTGTCGCAGTCCATCGATGTGCCGGTCGTCGAGGAGCAGATCGTCGGGCTCGAGTACATCGCGCCACCCAACGTGAACTCGGCCGCGAGTCAGATCCAGGTTCGGTATGAAGCCAGCGGGGGCGCCGAGGGGACCGCCGCGCCGACCGACCGCACCGATGGCACCGGCGAGCGCGTGCGCGGCAGCGGCCCGGGCGAGACGGCCGTGGCCTCCGTGAGCGGCGGTGAAGACGTGCCCGATCAGATCGCGGCGCCAACCGAGGATCCCTACGAGAACGCGTTCGCCAACACCGAGGTCGAGCAGCAGGCGGAGCGCGACCCGGAGAGCGCGGCGCCCGTCTACCCGAAGGAGCTGATGCAGCTCGGCGTGGAGGGCTGGGCCGCGATGCGCTTCGTCGTGGACTCCACGGGACTCGTGGATATGAGCACCGTGCGCGTGATCGACTTCACGCATCCGGCGTTCGTGGCGGCCGTGCGCACCGCGATGCCCGGGATGAAGTTCGCGCCGGCGCGACTCGGCGAGCGTCCCGTGCGGCAGCTCGCCGAGCAGTTGTTCCGATTCCAGATCGAGCAGGCCCAGCCGGTCAGCGGATCCGCAACAGCTTCCAACGCAGCGGGACGTCGTAGGCCTGAATCTCCACGGTAACCGCCGCGGCGCCGGCGCGCACCCGCGTGTAGGCCGGACTGCCGTGCCGCTTAAACAGGAAGAACGTTGGGCTCTCCGGCGTGAGGATGCCGTCGGCGAACCATCCGTAGGTCTGGCCCGTGGGCAGGTCCCACACGCGCAATGACGTGGCGTCGTTGAACTGCGGATCGCCGGTCAGGTCGTCGCCCGCGTAGGCCAACGCCCAGTCGAGCAGCGCCTCCTCCGGCTCCCACGCGGAGCCGAGGCGCGCGCGCATTCGGGCCACCTGTCCCAGGCGCTGCGAGATGCCGTCAATGCCGTACCAGCCCTCGATCGCGCCTCGCGACACCTCGCGGAGCGCTTCGTCCGCGGTCTCGCCGCGTTGCAGGCGCTGCACCATCAGGTGGCGAAAGAAACCCATCGCCGCGTCGAAGCCCTCGGTGAGCGCGCCGTTCGCCGGCTGCGTGCGCGCCTGTACGATAGCCATCGCCGTGGACGTCGCCGGCACGCGCCAGTCGCGATTGTCGTCGATCGGCAGACCGGCAATGCGGCGCAGGAACTCGTAGGAGATGAGATTTGCGCCGCCTTCTGCGGCCCAGGTCGTCACGCTGGTCCCGAAGGGAAGTCCCGGCGCCGCGCGCGAGAGTTGCATATGCCGCCGCTGATACGGATGCGCCCACTCGTGCGCGAGCGTCTGCGCGAAGCGCGTGGCACTGAGCCAGGGAAACGCGAGCAACTCGAGATACGCGTAGAGCGTGTCACCCGAGACCTCTTGCACGGCACGCACGGGCACGTCCACCTCCTGCTGCAACAGCAACAGGAACTGACCCGCCTGCGATGAGCGCAGGTCCTCGGCGACGAAGACATTGTGCAGCATCGGTCGGAGGTAGCTGTGCACGAAGCCGATGGCCGTGTCGAGCTGCGCCAGGTACTGCGTGAGGCCGGCGGGGTCGATGTCCTTCCACCGCACGGCGACGACGTGGCCGCCGTAGATGCGTTCGACGACGGCGGCGCGCGGCAGCCCCGAGAGACCATCCTCGAGCAAGAACTCCTCGCCGAGCGTCCACGGTGTGGTGCGTTCGCGCGCCTTCGCGGCAATGACGCCGTCGTGCAGGTGCGGAGTCGCGCGCTCGGCCGCTGCGGCAGGCAGGGCGCCGACAAGATTCGGTGCGCGGAGCGTCGAGCCGGGCTCGATGCTTATGCCGATCGGATATGACTCGTACGACGGCTCGATGCCGCTGCGGGCGGCGGTGAGCGCGCGTGTGTCCAGCCACGCTATCACGTATTCCGCGTTCGGATCGCCGAGCAGGCGGCACTGGCTGTCGCCCGCGTGCGTCGGCACGCCGACCTCGCCCACGGCGAGCGTGATCGCGCGCTCGCCGCAGGCCTGCACCTTGGTGCTGGTCGGCGCGGCGATGTCCGCATCGGCGCAGCCGGCCAGCGCAACCAAACTGAGCGAGAGAACGCGAGACCGGTGACGCATCGCTCGGACTACCCGCGGCACGACTGGCGCGTCACCGCGCCCCGCCGCGGCTCAGTCGCGCCGCTCGGAGGGCTTGGGGCGGAAGGGCATCGACAAGAGCGCGCCGACTCCCGTGTGCTCCTTCGGGTCCATATGCGTGTCGATGCCATAGACGATCTCGCGCTCCGGCATCGTGCGGAACGTGCGGAACAGACGATCCCAGAACGAGAAGATGTTGCCGAAGTTGGAGTCCGTGTGCGGCAGCACGTAGTGGTGGTGCACCTTGTGCATCCCCGGCGACACGATGACCCACGCGAGGGCGCGGTCGAGCGCGGGCGGCAGCGTGATGTTGGCGTGATTGAACTGCGAGAGCACGACACTCATCGCCTGGTAGAGGAACACCATCCAGAGCGGCGCCCCGACGACGACGACGGCCAGCGCGGTGAACGCAAAGCGCACCACGCTCTCGCCCGGATGGTGGCGGTTGGCGGTCGTGGTGTCCACGTGCGTGTCGCTGTGATGGATGAGATGCAGCTTCCACAGCGGGCGCACGTGATGTGACACGAAGTGCGCGAGCCACGCGGAGATGAGGTCGAGCAGGAGGAGCCCGACGATCGTGTGCACGACCAGTCCCGCGTTCGGCATCAGGAACAGCACGCCGAACTCGCGACCGATGGCCCACTCCGACGCGCGCAGCAGCAGGAACGCCAACGCGAAGTTCACGACGATGGTCGTGGCCGTGAAGAAGAAGTTCACGAGCGCGTGCGACCACTTGCGATACTCGAAGCGGAA
>CAYPYY010000073.1:0-13942 GCA_964414995.1 uncultured Gemmatimonas sp. | reverse complement strand
AGAGAGGCGCTCGAGCACCTCAGGGAATGAACAGAAGTTGTGAGTCGTGAGTTGTGAGTAGGCAGCGTCAGCGCAAAGCCGAACAGAAGCCGAACCTGACTCTCACAACTCACTGCTCAGAACTCAGTACTGCAGTTGCAGTCAGCAAGTCTGAAACCGCCGGATCCCCACCTCCGTAATCAGACCAGGACCCAACAATGCTTCACCGCCACCTTCTCCCTCAGGAACTCGACTTGCTCGTCGATGGCGACGCCGGATTCGGCGTCGCCCCGCTGTGCACGCACGTCGAGTCCTGCGACGAATGTCGGCAGCGGCTCGATGCGCTGCGCGCCGTCGCCGTGGACCTCGACGCCCTCCCGCACTTCGCGCCGCGCCACGGCTTTGCCGACCGCGTGATGCGTCAGGTGCAGGTTATCGAGCCGTGGCACGTCGCACTCGCCGAGCAGGCCAAGGCGCTGGTCCCGCGGAGCACGCCGATGCGCGTACTCGTCGCGGCCGGTGCCGGGCTGATCGCCACGACCATCTCGGGGAGCGCCCTCTGGCTCGCGTTCCGCGTTGACCTGCTCCGCTGGGGAACCGGCGTAGCGGTAGACAGCGGATCGCAGAGCGTGTGGGGTGCCCTCGCGGGCCTCGCCCGCGACCTCGTCACGACCCGCGCCGATGCTGGCGCGCTCGTTGTGGCGGCGGGCGCGCTCGCGATGACCACGGTCGGTGCGGTGCTGGCGTTCCGTCGCCTCGCCGCCACGGCCCGCGCGAACCGGAGCTGACCGTGCGTCAGCTCCGACCGCTCGGCGCGGCGATCGTTCTCGCGATCGCCGGCGCCTCGATTGCCCGCGCGCAGGTCTCGACCGCCGCGGTGCCCGCCGACTCGACGCAGGCCGCGCTGCGCGCCCTCTCCATTGATGGCAACGACGTCGCACTGAACGGCCGCTACGTGCGCGGCGACACCGAGGTCGGCGCGGCCGACACCGTTCGCGGCCCCCTCGTGGTGCTCAACGGCAACGCCGTCGTCAGCGGTACCGTGCTCGGCAACGTGACCGCGATCTTCGGTGATGTCACTGTGCGCGACGGCGCGCACGTGCTCGGCGGCGTCACCGCCTGGCGCGGCCGCGTCATCATCGAGGGCGGACGGGTGCGGGGCGCGCTTCGCGCATCGCCGTCGGCTGCCACGGCGGTCGCTGACGAACCGCCGCTGAGCCCGGCCGAGGCACTCAAGCTGTCCGCAGGGTGGACGGCGATGTTGCTGATCATCGGCCTGGTCGCACTGGTCGTCGCCGCGCGCAATCTGGACGCCACGGCGGGCGTGCTGGAGCGCGACTTTGGCAAGGCCTTCCTCGTCGGCGTGGCAGGGCAGCTCGGATTCCTGCCATTGCTCATCCTCGCGATCGTCGCGCTTGCGGTGACCGTAGTGGGCGCGCTCCTGATTCCCTTCGCGCTGGTGGCCGCGCCGGTGGCGTTCGCCGGTCTCGTCACGCTCGGCTGGCTCGCGATTGCACTGATGATCGGCCACGCGATCTGGCGCGGCTCGGCGCGCGACGATCGCGCCTCGATGATCCGCGCGATGGTGCCTGGCGTCATCATCCTGATGGCCCCGTGGTTTATCGCCGCGGCGCTGAACGGCGTCGGGGCGGGCGCGATGCTGGCCCGCACCGTGGCGCTTGGCATCACGTGGGTCGCCGGCAGTGCCGGGCTCGGCGCCGCGATGCTCTCGCGCGCTGGCACGGGACGTCCGCGGAAGGTTGAGTCACCGCCGAGCACCGGTGGCGGCTGGCAGACGCCGACACCTGTGGCCGGCGTGGCAACCGCGCGGCGCCCGGTGCCGGCTCGGCCCGGAGCGCCGTCGCAGTAAGCGCCGCTAGCGCGTCGCGGGAGCGGTCACACCGAGCGTGGTCACGATTGCCGTGGCCACGCTCGTGAGTTTCTTGGCCGCCGTGCTCGAGGGATCGCTCACGACGATTGGCGCGCCGCGGTCCGCGCCCTCCAGCACCGGCGGATAGAGCGGCACTTCGCCGAGGAGCGGCACGCCCACTTCGTCCGCGAGCCGCTTCCCACCGCCCGTCCCGAAAATCGCCATCGGCTTCCCCGTTTCCGGCGACTCGAAGTAGCTCATATTCTCGACCACGCCGAGCACCGGCACGCCGACGCGCTCGAACATCTTGGCGCCGCGGAGCGCGTCGCCCACGGCAACCTCCTGCGGCGTGGTGACGATGACCGCGCCCGCCACCTGTGTGGCCTGCACCAGCGAGAGCTGCGCGTCGCCCGTGCCCGGCGGCATATCCACCAGCAAGAAGTCGAGCCGCCCCCAGTTCACGTCGCGCAGGAACTGCGTGATGATCTTCATCACGATCGGGCCGCGCCAGATAGCGGGTTGGTCGCGCTCAATGAGGAAACCGAGCGAGATGACCTTCACGCCGTGCGCAACCAACGGCTGGATCTTCTCGTTCTCGACGGGTGGCGCCTCGTCCACGCCCATCATCCGTGGGATGTTGGGCCCGTAGATGTCGGCATCCATCAGTCCGACGTGGAAGCCTTGCTGTGCGAGCGCGATGGCAAGGTTCGTGGTGACGGTGGACTTGCCCACTCCGCCCTTGCCAGAGGACACGGCGACGATGTGCCCGAGGTGCGGGTACTGGACGGGCTGGGGCACGGCGGGCGCACGCGGCGCCGGCTCGGCACCCATCACGGGCAGCGCGCGCGCCTTGGGCGCGGCGACCGTGTTGGGTTTCCCCGACGCGGCGTAGTTCTCACCGCCGGCTGGCTCGGCGGCATCCTTCACGTCCACGCGCACCTCCGTCACGCCGTCCACGCGCTCGAGGGCGAGCCGCACCTGTCGAGCCAGCGTGGGGTCGTCCTGCGAGGCCAGGAGGAGCGTGACGCGTACCTTGCCGTCGCGCGTGGCAGCGATGTCGCGCACCTGTTGCGTGGCGTAGACCGACGCGCCAGTGCGGGGATTTGCAATCGGGGCCAGCGCCTCGGCGAGGCGGGCCTGAAGAGTATCAGTCATTGGGAAACGCTTGTGGGCCCATCGTTCAGCTCACTGAACGATAGGCCCACAGGCGGTCCGCTCAAAGGGCCGGACGGCGATCCGTCGCGCGCGAGGCGCGCGCGATCACCAGGTGGGGAACGAGTTCGAGAAGGTGCTCAGATACGGGCGCAGTGTGCCGCCACCGCTATTGTTGAGGGCGCTGCGCACGAAGCAGGAGTTGTAGTTGTAGTTCTTGGTGCCGTTAAGCGTGTTGACCTCGACGTCGTTCTCCTCGACGGCGATGCCCAGCTGCTCGTTGAGGCCGGTGATGATGGCGCCGTTCACGTCGTTGCCGCCGTTAGATACGAGGCGCCCACCAACGAGAATGAGGCCGTTCCAGCCGGAGCTGCCACCGTTGAACCGCAGGTCGCCGAAGACGATGAGCATTCCCCGCCCGTTTGCCACGGGGAGCGTGAACGACGGATTCCCGCCCCACGGGCCATTGCGCACGATGATCGTTGGCCAGCGGTTCGCGTCTGCGTCGAACCAAGCCTGATTCGGAAAGCCGGTTCCGTTGGCCGGAATATCGAAGGCGGGGGTCACTGCACCGTCGTAGACGATCGCGTCCCAATCCACGCCCACCATATTCGCCACCTGCTGACGCGTGTTTGCCAGCGTGTCGATCTTCTTTGACCCGGAGAGTGAATTCTGCCACTGGCCGGAGCCCGTCATACCGGGGGTTTTCGGAACGGCGACCGCGGGCAGGTTTGGCGACTGCGAGCACTGGTCATTGCCGCTGATGACGCCGGCCGTACCCTGTTTCTGGATGCCGTTGATGCCGGTCATCGCCGACCTGATCGTGAGATTGATGGTGCTGTACGTGGCGAATGCGGATGCCGTGGACACCGCATTGCCCGAGCCCTGCACACCCGTCGTGGTCCTGACACCACGCGTCCGGACGTAGTACAGGCCTGGAACCGTGTTACCCACCGGCGCCCGGAGCACGGTCGTGACGACGTCCACGTAACCGCCGGCGAGAGTGAGACGTGCCGAGTCCGTGCCGGCCGGCAGCGCCGCGAGCCCGAGACCTGTGCGGTTGTTGAGTCCTTGCTGCAACCCGGTCTCGGCGAGCGCCATTGCGGCGTCCTGCTGCAACGTGGCGTCGTCGGCCGACCGTTCGCCCCGCAGCATCGCGAAGCCGCTCGCGAGCGCTCCCGTGAGCAGGAAGAGCGCGATGAGGACAATCGGTAGCGCGAAGCCGCGCCGCTGGCGTACTGGCTGTGTTTGCATCGTCACTGCACCGCGTTGCGGAAGAAGATGGGCACGCGAATCAGCTCCTCACTGGGAACCGCCGCGCCAGGCGAAGTCCGCTCGCTCTCGCCTCGAAGGACTAGCTCGATGCCGGTCATATTCCGGAGCAGCGTCGGCAGCGTATCGGCCGCCGTCGTCGCGCCGGCGTTATAGAACCTGAAACGCGAGGCGCCGTCGAATGGCACCGCGACTTCTTCCGTGCTGCCTCCAATCACCTGGCGCCAGAGCGCGGTCCGACCAGAGACCAGCGAGGACGCCGCAAACCGATACGTGATCTCCTGATACAGGAGGACGGTCGCGCCACCGGTGGTAATCGGGAACGCCGGCGCCATAATGCGCAGTTGGCCGTTCGGCACGGGCGTGATGCCCACACCGGTGCAGGTCGCCGAGTTGCCGTTGGACAGTGAGCTGCCTCCGGCCGCCACGTACGTGACCGTTGCCGCCGCCGCCGTGTCGCGATACGCGTAGCCGCCGTAGACGGCCGTCGCCCAGATCAGGCTGTCCACCGCCGCAAACGTCACGGTCCCGTTCGCGCAGTGCAGGCCGACCGCATACGGCACGCGCACGCGCAGCGAGTCGGCGCTCGCCGCCACGATGCCGCGCGGCTCGATCATCCGCATCTCCTGCCGCACGAGGTTGAGCGCGTTGCGCGAAACCGATCGTGCGTCGCGCTCGTTGGTAGCGCGCGAGAAGAAGCGCAGCTGCGACGACAGCAGGCGCGTGATGCCCACGCCGACGACCCCGAGGATCACGACGGCGATCAACACTTCCGTCAACGTCAGGCCGCGGCGCGTCATTGGAACACCGAGGTGCCGCCGGACGTCACGCGATCCACGACCACCGTGTCGGGGCGAAGCGCAGTGTTCGTCGGGACGATGCGAATCGTCACGCGCGTAATCGTCGAGTTTACGGCCGCAACCGCGACGCAGCGCTGATGCGGATAGTCGGGAAGGATCGTAATGGTCGAGCAGCCCGCCGTGCCCGCGATGTCCGCGCGCGGCATCGTAGAGTAGAGGTCAACGGCGGTCGCCAGCGCCATCGCACGCGACTGCCCAAGTGCCGCAATCCGCGCCCGCAGCCCATAGCGCATCGTCGCGGTCGTGTGCACCGTGGCAATCAGCGCGAACAGCGTGAGCGCCACCATCACCTCAATCAGACTCACTCCCCTGCGAGCACGCATATCAGTTCCGCCTCAGGATGCCGGTCGTGGTTCGCGACACCGTCACCGTCTCCCCGCCGCCGGTCAGCGTCAGGGTCAGCGCCGCACTCCCGCGCCCGTTCGGAAACACCGTAATGCCGCCAACCGGGTTGATTGCCAGCGTCGCATTGATGTCCTGGCCCGCCCCGAAGCTCCGCTGCTTCAGGACTGCCGCGCTATTGCGATCGGTCACTCGAAGAAACGTCCCGCTGATCGTGATCGTGACGGGCCTCCCGCGTCGCTGGGCCAGGCGACCAGCCTCATCCACCATTCCCTGCACGATGGAGCCGGCACGGCGCACCCGATCTTGCGTGACGGTCCTCCCCAGTCCCGGCAGCGCAGTGCCGAGCAAGATGCCCACGATGGTCACCACGATCAGCACCTCGATCAGGGTGAAGCCGCGCCGGCTGCGTGTGATGGGGTGTACTTGACGCATTTCGGGCACTACCTGACTCCTGGATGGGCTATCAGATGCAGGACGACCGGCGGGGGGCGCCAGTCAGCACATCACAGTGTGATAGTCAGTCGGCCAGCGCGCCAGTCTCCAGAAGGTGACGCGCCTCACCAAGCACCTTCGCCTCGACCTCCTGGGGCCCCCCGGCAATGAGTGCCCCGGACGCCCGCGCGTGCCCGCCGCCGCCGAACTGCCGAGCCAGCGTGTTCACGTTCACGCCCGCCACGCTCCGGAAGCTCACCTTCACCTTGCCGTGCCCGAGGTCCCGGAAGAGGATGGCGACGCGGACGCCGGCGATGCTCCGGGGATACTCCGACACGCCATCCAGGTCCTCCGTCGCGACGCCGTGGCGCTCAAGCGCCCCCGCGTCCACCCGCACCCAGGCCATCCCGTGCGCGAGATCCACTTCCAACGTGTCCAGTGCGTCCCGCAACAGGTGGAGGCGCCCCAGCGGCACGCTTCCATAGATGCGCGCATACATCTGCTCGGGATCCACGCCCACGCCCAGGAGCTCCGCCGCAATCGCGAGGCAGCGCGGTGAAGTATTGCCGAAGCGGAAGCCGCCCGTGTCCGTCACGAGCGCCGTGTACAGCGACTTCGCGATGGCGATCGAGATGGACAGGCCGCGTTCCTTGGCGAAGTCGTAGACGAGTTCGGCCGTCGCACAGGCAGCCGTGTCGGCCAGCATCGTCTTGCCGGGCGGCTCGTGCCCGGGCAGATGATGATCAATCACCAGCGCGTCCTTTGGCATCGCGCGCACCGCATCCGCCAACTGCCCGAGGCGCCCCACATCACTGATGTCGAGCACGATGAGGCGGTCGGCGTCCTTGAGCGCCTTCGCACCCTCGGCGGACCGTTCCTCGACATCGTCGCCAAGCAGCCAGCGAAAGAGTTCGGGCCACGGCGTGGGATTCACGATGAACGCGTGCACGCCCATCTGACCCAGCAGGCGGGCCAACGCGGTCTGCGATCCACAGCCGTCGCCGTCTGCATTGATGTGCGTGGACAAGGCCACGCGCATCCCCGGGGCGAGCTCCGCGGCGATCTGAGCGATCGCCGCGCGCCGCGCCGCAGGGACGCTTAGCAGGTCACTCACCGGCCCGGGCGAGCTTGGAGTGCGTGCGGCCGTACACGAAGTAGATCACCAGCCCGAGCCCCATCCAGACCGCGAGCCGCACCCACGTGTCCGGCGGCAGCGAGTACATCAGGTAGCCGCAGACCAGGAGTCCGCCCAGCGGCACGAAGGGCACGAGCGGCGTGCGGAAGGGCCGCGGCAGCTCCGGGCTCTGGCGCCGGAGCACGAGGATGCCCGCGCAGACGATCATAAACGCGAACAGCGTGCCGATAGACACCAGGTGCCCCAGGATGCCGATCGGGAACAGTCCGGCGAAGAAGGCGGCAAAGCCGCCCGTGATCATCGTCGCCAGCCACGGCGTCTGATACTTGGGATGCACGCGCCCGAACACTGGCGGAAGCAGGCCGTCACGCGACATCGCGTAGAAGATGCGCGGCTGGCCCATCAGCATCACGAGCACTACCGACGCGAGGCCGGCGATGGCGCCGATGGTTGTGAGATACTTGAGCCACGAGAGCGCCGGTCCCGCCGCGTCAAGCGCCACATACACGGGTTCCGCCACATCGAGCTGCGGATACGGCACCAAGCCCGTCATCACCAGCGCCATCAGGATGTAGAGCACCGTGCACACCGCCAGCGACGCGAGAATGCCGATGGGCAGATCGCGCTGGGGGTTCTTGGCTTCCTGCGCCGCGGTCGAGACGGCGTCAAAGCCGATGTACGCAAAGAAGATCACGCCGGCACCGGCGAAGATGCCGCTCCAGCCGAACTTGCCGTCGAGCGGCGCGCCCGCGGCGTCCGTGAGCTGCGTCGGGATGAATGGGCTCCAGTTCGCCGCATCCACGTAGAAGAAGCCGAAGCCGATCACCAGCAACACGATCCCGACCTTTACGTACACGATCAGGTTATTGAGCTTCGCCGACTCCTTGATGCCGAGCACGAGCAGCGTGGTCATAATCAGCACCAACACCACGGCAGGCAGATTCACGATCGCACCTGTACGCACCAGTGTGTGCGTGCCCTCGATGGCGAACGGCGCGCTCGAGAGCGACTCAGGGATGTGAATGCCGAGGTCGCTCAGGAACTGCACGAAGTAGCCCGACCAGCCCACCGCCACGGTGCTGGCCGCGAACAGGTACTCGAGAATGAGATCCCAGCCGATGATCCACGCGAGCAGCTCACCGAGCGTGGCGTACCCATAGGTGTACGCCGAGCCCGCGATCGGAATCATTGACGCGAACTCCGCGTAGCAGAGCCCGGCGAAGGCACAACCCATTCCGGCGATCAGGAACGAGATGACGATGGCCGGGCCCGCGTGCTGCGCCGCCGCCGTGCCCGTCAGCACGAAGATGCCGGCGCCGATAATCGCGCCGATGCCCAGCAACGTGAGGTTGGTCGCCGTCAGCGACCGCTTGAGGGAGTGCTCACCCTCCGCTCCGGCCTCCTGCATCAGGAGGGAGAGCGGCTTCTTGGACCAGAGTCCCATCAGACTGAGTAGTTAGGCGCTTCGCGCGTAATCGTGACATCGTGCGGGTGCGACTCGCGCAGCCCCGCCGGAGTGATACGCACGAACTCCGCTTGCGTTCGGAGCTCGTCGATCGTGCGACAGCCCGCGTAGCCCATTCCGCTGCGCAGTCCGCCCACCATCTGGTAGAGCACGTCGCCCACCGGACCCTTGTACGGCACGCGCCCTTCAATTCCCTCGGGCACAAACTTCTTCGCGGCCATCTCGCCGTCCTGGAAGTAACGATCCGCCGAGCCGTCCTGCATCGCCGACAGCGACCCCATCCCGCGAATCATCTTGAAGCGACGCCCCTCGGCGAGGATACTCTCGCCCGGGCTCTCCTCGGTGCCGGCGAGCATCGAACCCATCATAACCGTGGCAGCGCCGGCGCCGATCGCCTTCACGATGTCGCCGGAGTACTTGATGCCTCCGTCGGCGATCACGGGCACGTCGCCCGCGCCGCGCACCGCATCGAAGATGGCGGTCAGTTGCGGCACGCCGATGCCCGTCACCACGCGCGTCGTGCAAATCGAGCCGGGACCGACGCCAACCTTCACCGCGTCCACCCCGCGCTCCACGAGCGCGCGCGCCGCACTCTCGGTCGCGATGTTGCCCGCGATGAGCTGAACGCCTGGAAACGTCTCGCGCACCTTCGCCGTGGCGTCGAGCACGCCCTGCGAATGGCCGTGCGCGGTGTCCACGATGAGTGCGTCCACGCCGGCATCGATGAGCGCCTTCGCGCGATCGAGATAGTCACCACCGGCGCCGATCGCCGCCGCGACCAGCAGGCGACCCTCGCCATCCTTCGCCGCGCTCGGAAACTGCCGACGCTTGTGGATGTCCTTCACGGTGATGAGGCCGATCAGCTTGCCCGCACCGTCCACCACCGGGAGCTTCTCGATCCGGTGTTCGCCGAGGATGCGCTCGGCTTCGTCGAGCGTCGTGCCGGCGGGCGCCGTGATCAGCCCGTCCTTGGTCATCGCCGCGGCGAGCGGGCGGTCCAACTGCCGCTCGAACTGCAGGTCGCGGTTGGTGATGATGCCGACGAGCTTGCCCGTCCCGTCCACCACCGGTACGCCGCTGATGCGAAAGCGGGCCATCAGCGTGACGGCCTCGCGGAGTGTGGCCGAGGGCTGCAGCGTGATCGGGTTGCGGATCATTCCGCTCTCCGAGCGCTTCACCCGGTCCACCTCGGCGGCCTGGCGGTCGATGGCCATATTCTTGTGCAGCACCCCGATGCCACCGGCGCGGGCCATCGCGATGGCCATATCGCTCTCGGTCACGGTGTCCATCGCCGCGGCAACCAGCGGCACGTTGAGCGAGATGCCCCGCGAGAAGCGGGTCTGCGTGGAGACGTCCTTCGGGTGGACGATCGAGTGCCGCGGGACGAGCAGAACGTCGTCGAAGGTCAGCGCGGCGTCGGCGCGAATGCGATCAGGCAGGTGTCCCATCTTGTAAGGTAAACCGCCGACCCCCTCGTCTTCCAGCGGCCCCGCTCAGGGCTTCGGGGGCTCCGCTGGCGGCGCCGCCGCCGTCGCGTCGGTGCTCGGCTTCGGCTTGGCGACGCCCGCGATGTCGCTCGCGACGCTCGCGCCCGCGGCGGCCACGCCGCTCACTACGCTCGCGCCCGTCGCGGCCACGCCGCTCAGCACACCCATCGCCTTGCTCATAAAGCCCATCGCCTCCGAGACAGTCGCGGCGGAGACGTTGCCGGCGCGCAGCGTGTCCTCGATGCCTTCCGCGAAGCGCTGAAAGACGTTCGGCGGCGGCGCCTGGCGCTGGGCGTACTTGCTCTCAAGAAACTCGAGGTAGTCGAGCACCTGGTACTGGCGCTCCTCGGGCAGGGCCTCGAGGCGGCGCAGGATGCGGTCCTTCAGGATGTCGTGCATTGGGTCTCCGGCGGGCGGGATGCTCCCGAATACTACGGCAGTCCCCAGCGAACGGATTCCCCGCGCGCGTCCACGTGGACGAACGGGCCGGAGATGCCCGGGTTGCGGTACATCCCGATCCCGCCAACGAGGGCCGGATGCTGCTCCTCGACGAACTTGATGACGTCAATCAGGGCGCGCGTGTCCCGAAGGTCGAGCCGGCCGTCCCAGGTGAGATCATCCATCCGGTGGTCGCCATCGGCATCCACGATGATGTCGGCAGCGTCGCCGTGCTGGTGGCGTGAGTCCGGCGTGCGCCGCGAGCGCAGGCGGCCCGGCGCGAGCATCGGGGTGCGGAAGCCCGACATCACGCGGAGCCGTGCGCCGCGGTGCCCGCGTGCGCGCAGTTCGGCGACGATGAGCTCAAGCTTGTCCACAAGACGCTCGTCGAGCACCAGCGCCTTGGGCCAGACGTCGGCTTGCCTGGTGTCGAGGAAGTCCCGGAGCGCGAAGTGCTCGGACACGAGCAACCCGGCGTTGGCCTCGGTGACCTCGATGAAGCCAGCGGGCGGGAGGTAGCGCTCGTTGCGCGGGCTCCGCACTTCGGCCGGATATCGCCCGACGAAAAAGTTGCCCACGCGGCCGTCGCGCTTCTCGGCAAACCGGACGAGCGTGATGAAGGCGAATGACGAGTTGGTCGCGGAATCGCGTACCATCCAGACGTCAGGTCGGCGGGAGGCTTCCCCGCCGAAGAGCGTCGCCACGGGTTCGGCGACATCGAACGTGTCCACGGGGGGCGGGACGATCCGCGCCCGCAGCTTGCCGCTGCGGCCCCGGAGTGAGTCGGGGATTGCGACGACGGGGTCACCCGGGGTGGCGAGGGCCAGCCGATCCCCACCTGCTGCGACGACAGCGCCGAGGCCCAGGGCGAGGGCCACGAACGCGGTGCGGAGCGAGAAGGGGTGACGAACCATCAGGACGACGCGGGCTGGAGGCGGCAGCTTCTTGCCTTAGAACACAAGGAGGCAAGATAGGGTTGCCAGCGGCCGGCGCGCGAGTCCACTCGCAAAACTGACCAAATGGTCAGCGACGGATGATCGAGAGCAAATCCAGGATTGGCGCGCCGGTGGGTGCGGAACGTCCGTTTCTTACACGAGCGGTCAGGGTGACCTCAGCCATCGATGGCAGCGCGCGCGCCTCCTCCAATAGCGAAGCCGGTACTGCGATGTAAAGTATTGCGTTCTCGCCTCTTGGACCGATAGCGAGCAGGAAGGGCTCCCCGTTCTGCAGATCGCGCCGCAGCGGATCGGCTGTCTGCAATCCGACAACCTGGACATCCCAACGCACCACCTTCCCCCGAGTGCCGGCCGGGTCGAGACGCAGGTCCACGGCGGTCAATCCTGACCGAAAGGTCGAATCTGCCGGCACGAACAGCGACTCTGGCGCCCAGGCCTCTACCCGCACCTTCACCCAGCCGCGGTCGCGAACAAGCGGCTCGACCACCGCGCCCTCGCTCAACTCCGCAATCAAGCTGCCGCCCGGCGCCATCCGCAGCTGCGTCCCCCCTTCGCTGCGCAGAGACCCCGCGGGGACGGCAGTCGAGGTGGTCGGCGGCGCGGTGGACTGCGGCGCCGCCGAGCTGGCGGACGGCTGTGTCGTGGCCGGACGGCCTCCCGAGGGCGTCGGCGCGGGCGTGGCCGGGCGCGCCGGCGTCGAGGCCGTCGCGGCCGCGAACGCATTCGCACTCACCCACGCGTCGCGCCGGACGCGGGCCCAGTTCCGCTGGCGCTCCAGCACGCGAAAGCCGGCCCCCGCACGGAACTCACCCAGGATCCGACCATCCAGCGACGGCGACTCGCGGATCCGCATCGTGCCCGTGCCGCCGATGCTCTGGGGAAACGAGTCGCGGGGCCCCGCAAAGCGCGACGACTCGACCCAGCCCTGGATGGTCACCAAGGTCCAGCCGTTGCGTGTCGTGCCCGTCGTCCAGCTCGTGCCGCCCTTCAACTCGGCGATCGGGTTCCCGGTGGGCGAGGAGCGCACCTCGGCGTCACGCGCGAGGCGCTGCTGCGCCGCACCGGGCTGGGCGACGAGGGCGAGCAGGAGAGCGAATCCGAGCGGGCGCATCGCTGGTAGGGAAACGGGAGCGAGAATAGATTGCGCGAGCAGTCGTGCCGCAGAGTCGCGCGACGCTTCGTCCCGAAGCTATCACCCCCTCCACGCACCGCAAAGAGATGGCATCCCCAGCGGATCGCCCTGTTGTGCTCGTCGTCCTCGACGGGTGGGGCTATCGCGAGCAGACCGACGGCAACGCCATTGCGATGGCGCGCACTCCGACCTGGGATCGGCTGTGGGCGCGCGCGCCGCGCACGCTGCTCAACGCGAGCGGGCTCGCCGTCGGACTTCCCGAGGGGCAGATGGGCAATTCCGAGGTGGGCCACCTCAATCTCGGCGCCGGCCGCGTGGTGATGCAGGACCTCGTGCGGATTGGCGAGAGTATTCGCAGCGGCGCGTTCTATCAGCTCGCGGCGTTTCGCGAGCTCTGCGCCGGGCTGCGCGACTCGGGCGGCACGCTGCACCTGCTCGGCCTCGTGGGCGACGGCGGCGTGCACGCGCACGACGATCACCTCCTCGCGCTGGTGGAGCTGGCGACGCGGGAGCGCGTGCCGCGGGTCGCCCTGCATCTGCTGCTCGACGGGCGCGACACGCTTCCCCGCTCCGCGCTGGGCTACGTGCGCGCGCTCGTCGAGAAGACGCGGGGCCGCGCGGTCATCGCGAGCATCGGCGGCCGGTACTTCGGGATGGATCGCGACCAACGCTGGCCCCGTACGGAGAAGGCCTACGCCGCGGCCGTACGCGGCACCGGCCCGACCACGGCCGACGCGCTGGCGTTCATCGAGGCCAACTACGCCCGCGACATCACCGACGAGTTTATGGAGCCGGCGGTCGTGCTCCGGAAGGACGGCGCGCCCGTCGCCCCGATGCGCGACGGCGACGCCGTCATCACCTGGAACTTCCGCTCTGACCGGATGCGCCAGATCGTGCGCGCGCTCGCCCTCGAGGGCTTTGACGGCTTCGACGTGCGCGACCGTCCGCGGCTGCGCGTCGCGACGATGACGCAGTACGACCAGACGTTCGGCCTTCCGGTCGCGTTCGAGCCCTTCTCGATGGCGAAGATCGTGGCCGAGGTGCTGGAGGCCGTGGGAATGACCACGCTGCGCACCGCGGAGACGGAGAAGTACCCGCACGTGACGTACTTCTTCAACGGCGGCAACGAGGTCCCGTACCGCGGAGAGGAGCGCATCCTCGTGCCGAGCCAGAAGGTCGCGACCTACGACCTGATGCCCGAGATGAGCGCGCCGGGTATTACCGACGTGCTCTGCAAAGCCATCGAGACGAAGTCGCACCACTTTACGCTCTGCAACTACGCCAATGGCGATATGGTCGGCCACAGCGGCAACATCGCGGCCACCATCCGCGCCTGCGAAGTGGTGGATGCGCAGCTCGCGCGCATCGTGGCGTCGGCGGAGAAGTCCGGGGCGCGGCTGCTCATCACGGCCGACCACG
>CAYPYY010000072.1:0-14083 GCA_964414995.1 uncultured Gemmatimonas sp. | reverse complement strand
CGCGACGCGGCGGCCGTGCTCAAGTGGGCCGTGCTCGAGATGCAGGAGCGCTACGCACTGCTGGCCGAGAACGGCGCGCGCAACATCCAGGACTTCAACGCGAAGGTGCGTGACGGCGCGCAGCTCAAGAAGCCGCGCGATCCGAACGTGGGCTTCGAGGACCGCACATACACGGGCGGCGTGCTCCCGTACATCGTCGTGGTCATCGACGAGCTCGCCGACCTGATGATGACCTGCGCCGCCGAGGTGGAGACGCCGCTGGCGATGCTGGCGCAGAAGGCGCGCGCGATCGGCATCCATTTGATCCTCGCCACGCAGCGGCCGTCCGTGAACGTCATCACGGGCCTCATCAAGGCGAACTTCCCGAGCCGGATTGCGTTCCGCGTGGCCTCACAGATCGATTCACGCACCATTCTCGACGGAATGGGGGCCGAGTCGCTGCTGGGCAACGGCGATATGCTGTTCATCCCGCCGGGCAAGAGCGAGCCGGCGCGGTTGCAGGGCGCGTATCTCTCGAACGACGACACCGAGCGCCTGATGAAGTGGTATACCGACCGCAAGGAAGCCCGGAAGCAGGCGATGGAAGCCGAGGGCCTGATTGCGATCGACGAACACGCGGGCGAGGGCGACATTCTCGAGAAGGTGAAGGCGCTCGAGGCGCTGGAAGCCGGCGGCGGCGAGGAGTCGGCTGACGATCCGAGCGACCGCGACAAGCTGTTCCGCGAGGCGGCCGAGGTGTGCATCCAGCACCAGGGCGGGAGCACGTCGCTGCTGCAGCGGCGGCTCAAGATCGGCTACGGTCGTGCGGCGCGGATTATTGACCAACTGCATTTGGCGGGTGTGTTGGGACCGCCGGATGGGTCGAAGCCGCGCGATGTGCTGGTGGGGTTGGAGGATCTGGATCGCATCGCGGGAGAACGCACCGCCGCGTAGTATTCGGGGTGATTTCGACCCGCCTCCCTCTCCGACTCGCCCTGGCCGCGGCGCTCACGAGCGCCGCGGCCGCGTGCTTCCGTGAACCGCCGCCTAACACGGTGCCCGACGCGACGCGGCCCGACGGCACGCCGCTCGTCCGCACGGACACAGGACCGCGGCCCACGGTCATTCAGCGCGATGGGCCGGAGCTCGTCGCCCCCGCGTTCATCGCGCTCACGGCCGACTTCGTGCCCGTCCGCGTCGAGACCTCCGACGGGATCTTCGTAAACCCGACGCTCGCGCGGAATATGACGTCGCTGGAAGGGAGCTGGCTGCCCCTGACCGGCCGCGGCGTGGGATTCGCCGGCCGCGCCATCGTCGGCGGTGGCAAGGGCCCCATCTACACCGAGGCCAATCTCCTGCTCGGGAGCCGCGAGGGCGCCGTTGACCTCGGGCTGGGCACGCGACGCGCCTTCAACGTGCAGACGGGCGGCACCTACGATTCCGTGTACACCATCTTCAAGCTCGGCGCTCGCTCGCGATACAACATCGGGCGGACGCCGTGGTCGCTGCAGGGGCGCGTGGCCAAGTACTTCAATCTGCCCGAGGGCGGCCAGGGCAATCCGTCGAACTTCCGCGGCTGGCACGCCGAAGGCGGCGTCTCTTGGACGATGCCCAACGGCCGTGCGCCGTTCACCGCCAACCTCGGCTATCGGCGCGAGAGCATCCGACTGTATGACCGAAAGCAGGACCTGAGCGCCGTGTTCTTCGGCGCTGGCCTGCTGATCGGCCGCCTGCCGCCCGATACCACGCGACGCACGAGCAGCGGCGGACGGTGACCCCGCGCCGGCACCACTCCGCTCGGCGATGACCGCTCGCCGGCGACGCATCGCCTTCGTCGCGATGCGAGATGCGCGCGACATCCGCAGTTGGTCGGGCATCCTTCAGCACACAAAGGCCGCTCTTGAGCGGCACGTGGGCGACGTCGTGGACCTCTCGCCCGCACCGGTTCCGCGGCTGCCGCTGCGCGCGGCGCGCGTGGCCATCAAGGCGCTGACCGGCGCGACCTACGCGTACGAGCACGATCCGGCGCTCGCGCGCCGGCTGGGCGCGCACTTCACGCGCCGCGTCGGCGAGGTGGCGCCGGACGTCATCTTCGCGCCGGCCGCATCGTCGTGCATCGCGCATCTCGAGACGGACGTGCCGATCGTCTACTACTCCGACGCCACCTGGCGCGCGATGGACGGCTACTACCCGGAGTTCTCGCGCCTCACCGCGCGGAGCCGCCGTGGGGGGGAAGAGGCGGAGTCGCTGGCCATCGCGAAGTCGCGGCTCGCCGTGTTTGCGTCGGATTGGGCGGCCGACTCCGCGCGGCGCGACTACGCTGCGGATCCAGCCAAGGTGCACGTGCTGCCGTTCGGGGCCAACCTCGCTGAGCCCGCCGCAGTCGTTGCTCCGACGACACGCGCGCCGAGCGAGCCTTGGCGCCTCCTATTCGTGGGCGTGTTCTGGGAACGGAAGGGCGGTCCGCTCGCAGTGGCCACTCTCGATGCGCTCCTCCGCCGCGGCCGCCGTGTGGAACTCACCGTGGTGGGCTGCACGCCGCCCCGCGGCACGCGGCACCCGGCGATGCGCGTGATTCCGTTCCTCAACAAAGCGGTGCCGTCGGAGCGCGCGATGCTCGCGTCGCTCTGGAACGACGCGCACTGCCTCGTGCTGCCCACGCGCCAGGAGGCGGCCGGATTGGTCTTCTGCGAGGCGGCGGCGCACGGACTCCCGCGCATCTCGACGAAGACCGGCGGTGTGCCGACCTATGTGGAGGATGGCGTCAGCGGCACCTTGCTCGCACCCGACGCCAACGCGGAGCAGTGGGCCGACGCCATCGAGGCGACACTTGGCGATCCCGCGCGCTACCAGGCGCAGTCGGCCGCGGCGCGCGTGGCCTTCGACACGCGTCTCAACTGGGACGCTTGGGGCCAGCGCCTCCACACACTCCTGAGCAGCGCGGGAATCTGACACGGCCCGCCGCTGGGTGATGACACCTCGCGCGCGCGGCGCCGCTATTCTCGCCGCGTATGAGCCAACACAATCAGCGCCTGGGCGAACTCGGGGAGCGCATCGCGGAGCGGTGGCTGCGCAAATGCGGCTATCGGATCCTCGCGCGGCGATTCCGAAACGGCCATCGCGATATTGACCTCATCGCGGAGCGCGACGCGACCATCGCCTTCGTCGAAGTGAAGGCGCGTCGTGGAACGGCATTCGGTGATCCCGTCGAGGCCGTGCATCACAGAAAACAGCGTGAACTCTCGCGCAGCGCGCGCGTCTGGATTGACCGTCACGGACGCGTCGGCGAGCAGTACCGGTTCGATGTCGTCGGGGTCTTGGTGGCCGAAAGTCGGGTGATGGTGAAGCACGTCCCGAACGCCTTCGGCGTGTGAACAGACGTGTGGAAAGTGTGGATAAGTTGTGTCGGCGGATGCGATGTCCGCACGGTTATCCCCAGACTGATACTAGTTAAGCTGTTATATCACAGCGAGTTATCTGTTTTCCACATTCCACTGTCTGGAAAATATTCGGCAGCGATGTGCACTGGGGATGGAAGCAACTGGCGGGGCTTGCGAATCTCGCGTCCTTTCGCCATTTGTTCGGTGTAGGTGGTCTTCGCGGTTTGTTCGACGTTCGTTCGGGGGTAGCCCTGCGCCCCCCTCACGGTAGATTCCCTTTCACCTCTGACGAGGCAACGATGGCTACGACGGCGGCACAGCAGGACGATCGCAAGAAGGCGTTGGGCTTGGCGGTGTCGCAGATCGAGAAGTCGTTTGGGAAGGGCGCCATTATGCAGATGGGGAAGGATGGCGCGAAGGTCAAGGTGGACGCGATTCCGACAGGCGCGATCAACCTGGACGCAGCGATTGGCGTGGGTGGGATTCCGCGGGGCCGTATCACGGAGATCTACGGACCCGAGAGCAGCGGCAAGACGACGGTCTGTCTGCACGTCGTGGCCAATGCGCAGAAGCAGGGTGGGACCGCGGCCTTCATTGACGCGGAGCACGCGCTGGATACGGAGTACGCGGCGAAGCTGGGCGTGGACGTCGAGAAGTTGCTGGTCTCGCAGCCGGACACGGGCGAGCAGGCACTCGAGATCTGCGAGATCCTGGTGCGCAGCGGGGCGGTGGATGTGATCGTGATCGACTCGGTGGCGGCGCTGGTGCCCAAAGCCGAGATCGAGGGGGAGATGGGCGACTCGCACGTGGGCTTGCAGGCCCGCCTGATGAGTCAGGCGCTCCGGAAGCTGACCGGTGCGATCGCCCGTTCGAACTGCTCGGTGGTGTTCATCAACCAGCTGCGTGAGAAGATCGGGGTGATGTTCGGCAACCCCGAGACGACCACCGGCGGCAAGGCCCTGAAGTTCTACGCGTCGCTGCGGCTCGACATCCGCCGCATCGGCCCGGTGAAGGAGAAGGAGGACGTGATCGGGTCGCACGTCCGGGTGAAGGTGGTGAAGAACAAGGTGGCGCCGCCGTTCCGTCAGGCGGAGTTCGACATCATGTACGCCGAGGGCATCTCGCACACGTCGCTGCTGGTGGACATCGGCGCCGAGTCGGGGATCATCGAGAAGTCGGGCGCGTGGTACAGCTACGGGCCGCAGCGGATCGGGCAGGGGCGGGAGAACGCGAAGCTCTTCCTGCGCGACAATCCGACGGTGATGGCGGAAATCGAGGAGAAGGTGAAGGGCGTGTTGGGCATCAACAAGGTGCCCATCGAAGCATCGGACGACGAATAGCCGTTCGTCCTCAGCACGTCGTAGTTGGTCGGGGGTTGATCAGCAGTGAGTCGTCGGGGCCCGGAATCCCCGCCGTTCCACTGAGGGTTGGCCCCCGACTTCTTTTCGCCTCTCGTTCTCCCCGCCGCTCGGCCCGCCCCTCACCCCCCGCCGCGTCTTTACTTCTTCCCCAGGAGCTTGCGGTAGCCGATGCTCAGGGCGAAGTCCGTGTTCGCGATCGAGACCGTTGTGATCGAGTCGGACGTGCGGGTCCACATCGTGCTCCGGCTGACCAGCAGGCCCATCTCAAAGGCGCCGCGTTCGGTGAACCAGGTCTTGCCCATCGAGGCGCCGAAGGCGGCGATGGCCTCACCGTTCAGGTCCACCGACGTCGTCTGGCGCGCAAACGCGCCGAGGCGCAGGGTGCCGCGCTTGTCCTCGTCGGAGACATCGCGTTCCCAGCCGACGTGGATCGAGGCCGCGTCGTTCACGCCGACGCGGGACGGGATGGCCGCACCGGAGCTGTCTACCGTTGTGGCCACCGAGGACCAGGGGGCGTGGCGCAGGTCGAGGGAGAGCGCGGTCTTGGCGTTCAGCTGCATCGCGGCGCCGACGGCGATCTGCATCGGCGCGGCGCGGGTGGCGGGCACCGAGATGTTGGCGCTGTCGCGGGTGAACGGCCGGTCGTGCGGGAGGGTGACGTGAACGCCGAGCTGCAGGCCTTCGCGCAGTCGCACGAGCGCGCCCATATCCATCGCGAGGCCGCTGAAATCGCGCTCGGCGACTCTCGTGGTCTGGGCGACGGGCGCGGAGCCGGCGGCGATCGGCGTGGTGCGCACCGTGTACGTGGAGGAGCCCGAAAGGATGTTCGCCGTGACGCCCAGGCGGACGCGGTCGGTGACTTCGACGGCGAGCGACGGGCTCATCGCACGCAGTCCGCCGGTGGTGTTGTACGTCGTGGTATTGAAGTAGCGGCCGTTGGTGTTGCGGCGCGTCTGCTTGAAGGCGCCGGGACGCAGCCCTTCATCGAAGCGGCGATACGCGAAGCCTGCGGCCACCGTGCGGCCGAAGACCTTGACCGGCACGGCGCCGCCGACGAACTGGATCGCGTCGAGCGTGCCGGTCACCTCACCGCCAGCGCTGTAGCGCGGAAATCCCGTCGACGTCGGGGAGTTCGTGGTGCCCTCGGCGGTGGTCCGAGCGACCATCGCGCGCATCACGAAAGCGGCTTCGGACTGCTGCAGATGCGAGAGCCCCGCGGGGTTGATGCCGATGGAGAAGGCATCATTGGCGACCGCGGTGACCGCGTGGCTGAGGCCGACAGCGCGGGCGCTGGCGCCGATGGCAGAGGGGTCGGGACGTTCTTGAGCGGAGAGTGGCGAGGTGACAACGCATACGACGGCCGCGCACAGGACAGCGGCATTCACACGACTCGGCAAGAGCTACTCCGCAATGGTTCGGTCCGACGGCGCAGGGTGCGCCCCCTAAAGCCCCGAAGCTTAACGGATTGCAACGCACAATGTTGATGGGGAATGTTCGGAGTATGTATGAGACACGCATCACAGCGCTGAGAGAGCACCCGCGACGGAAGGGCCGGTACGTTGTGGAAGTCGCCGGCCAGGCGATCGGCGCGATATCGGTCGAGTTGATCGCCGAGCTCGGATTGCGGGTGGGCGACGACGTGTCTCCGGAGCTGCGCGAGCGCATCGAGACGGGGGCACGGCGGGTCGCCTGCTTCGACCGGGCGATGGATGCGCTCGCGCGACGGGCACGGTCGCGCGCGGATCTCGGGCGCTGGCTGCGCGAGCGGGAGTTCGCGGCGCCGGATATCGAGGCGGCGCTGGACCGGCTCGTTGCCCTCGGGCTGCTGGACGACCACGCATTCGCCCGAGGCTACGCGCGCACCCGACTCGCGGCGGGGCGCGGGTTTGGGCCACGCCGCGTGGCGGCCGAGCTGTCGCGGCGCGGGGTGGCGCGGGGCGTGGTGGACGCGGTGTTGGCTGAGTTGGCTGACGACGCCGGTGCACCCGATGAGCGCACGGCCGCTCGCGCGGTGGCCGAGCGGCGCGCCAAATCGCTCCGCGGGCTCGCGCCCGAGGTGGCTCGGCGGCGTCTTGTGGCGTTTCTCGTCCGTCGCGGATTCGGGCAGGGGACGGCCTTCGAAGCCGCCCGATTAACGCTTGCGGGGTCCCGTCTGACGGACTGACGTACCGCGTGGCATTCTAACGCTCGCGATGCAGTCAGCCGCTAACACACTTCGCCTCCTGGGTGCGCTCGGGGCGACGAGCCGAGGAGCCGATGGGGTGCGCGAACTGGGCAAGGGCAAGCCCGTCGCGCTGCTCGCGTTCCTGTCGGCGAGCCCGGGGCGGCGCGCGTCGCGAGAGCGGCTCGCGTCGTTGCTCTGGAGCGAGGGGTCCACGGAGCAGGCGCGGCAGAATCTGCGCCAGACGCTGTGGTATGTGCGGCGGCGGCTCGGGCCGTGGCTGGTGGCCACGGACGATTTCGTGGAACTCGCGTCGGATGTGCAGTCGGATCGCGAGCTGTTTCTCGCGGCAGTGCGTGAGCAGCGGCTGCGCGATGCGGTCGGGTTGTATGCGGGCGAGTTCATTCCGGATTTTGCCGCGCCGGGGGCGGCGGAGTTTGAGGAGTGGGCGGACGTCGAGCGCAGGCGGTTGCGCGCGCTGTTCGTGGGGTGCAGCGATACGCTTGGCCGGCAGGCGCTGGGCGTCGGGCAGTTCGCGACGGCGGTGGAGCTGGCGCGCGCGGCCCGGGATGCGGCGCCGCTGGATTTCTCCACGTGGCGGCTGCTACTCGAGGCGCTGGCGGCGTCGCGCGACGCGGTAGGCTGCATTGCGGAGTCTGAGCATCTGGAGGCGCTCCTCGCAGCCAATGAGATGGCACCCGACGAGGGATTGCGGGCGGCGATGCGTGCCGCGAAGGCGGTGGCGACGGGTGGCGCGGGTGCGGGGCCCAATGGCGCAGTGAAGGATGCGCGCGCTGCCGACGCGCCGGCGGATGCCAGCGGGCTCGCGCCGGAACTGATTGGACGGGAAGGGGAGTTTCGCTCGCTCTTGGAGCGCTGGGAGGCGGCGCGCGAAGGCCGCGGCGGGGCGCTGCTGGTGACTGGGGTGGCTGGGTTGGGCAAGTCGCGGCTGCTGGCGGACTTTCACGCGCGACTACGGGCGGCGCGCGCGCGGGCGATCCTCATTCGCGCCAACCCGGGGGACCGTGCCGTCAGTGCGGGATTCCTTGCGGCCGTCGCGGAGGCGCTGGCGCAGCGGCCCGGCGCGAAGGCGATCTCGTCGGAGAGTGCGGGGGTGCTGGTCGCACTGGCACCGTCGCTCGCGTCGCACTTCCCGCGCGCGGTGCCGGATGCGAGCCAGGGCGAGGACGTGGCGCGGCGTCGAGCGGGCGCGGTGCTGGATCTCTTGCGGGCCGTGAGCGACGAAGCGCCGTTGGCCCTGCTGATTGACGATCTGCATTGGACGGACGCCGAATCGCGCCGCGTGCTCGATGCGGTGGCGGCGCGCATCGAATCGGGGCGGCTGCTGCTCGTATTGGCCACGCGGCCGCCGCTCGAACAGTTGGGCGGCTTTCAAGTGCTCCGGCGGCTGGAGCTGGCACGCTTCGACCTGGCGCGCGTGGTGGAGTTCTGCACGCGTCTCGGCGAGCTGCCGAGCGAGCCCTGGGCGGCCGACCTGCCCGTGCGATTGCTGTCGGCGACGCAAGGCGTGCCGCTGGCGATCATCGAAGCGCTGCAACGCCTCATCGAGACGGGTGCGCTGCGTCTCGCCGACCACGTATGGCACTGTGACCATCCGGCGCGCCCGTTCGAGCTCCTGGGTGACGGGATGGTGCTCGAAGCGCGCGTGCGGAGCCTCAGTCCTGGTGCCCGGGAACTGGTGACGCTGCTCGCGACCCTCGGACGTCCGACACCGATGCCGGCACTCGAACTCGCGTACGGCGGCGAGAGCGGGCAGCCGTTTGAGTTGCGCGTCGAGGAGTTGGAGCACCGCGGGTTCGTCACGCGTCACGCCACGACGCTCGCGGTGCAGCACGACGAGATCGCGGATTGCGTGCTGGCCGTCGCGGATTCCGACGAGGCGCGGCGGGCGCACCACGGCGCCGCGCTCGTGTTACGTGGGCTCGGGCCGGGCGAGCGCGAGCTACGGCTGGCGGCCGAGCACGCCATCGCCGCGGATGAACCGGCGCTCGGCGCCGAGATCGCGGCGGAATTCATCCGACGCCGGCAGGAGCTGGGCGACGGGCGCTCGGCGAGCGCCCTGCTCGACGACGTGCTGAACCAGCGCGCGGATCCCCAGGTGCGCGCCGGCGCGCTGGCCCGGTTGCCTCTGTGGCGTCGCCTCTCGCGTGCTGTGCGCCGCGTCTCCGCGGCCGGCGTCGTGGCGGTGGCCGCCGTTGCGGCGTGGAGCGCGACGCGCACCACGATCGAGCCAGCGGCGGTGCTGTATCTGCGGCTCGAGGGCGACTCCGCTCGCTACGGGCGCGTGTTGATCGATCGCCTCGATGCCTGGGAGGCGGACGCAGCACTCGAGGTCGAGGAGATCGCGTATCGCGAGCTGCCCGTGCAGTTTGGCGAGGCATTCCGACGGGTGGCGGTGCGCATTCCCGGCCGACGCGAGTGGATTACGCAACACGTCTTTGCGGGCGTCGGGGACGAGATCGCGATTGTGAATGAGCGCGGCGTAGTCACGCTGCCTACGCCCTCGCCGGAGGACGACGGGGCGATCACGCTCAGCCCGGATGGGCAGACGATGCTCTTTGCCACGTCACGGTGGACGCCGGCAACGGATCGGTACCAGCTCGCGCGATTCACGTTTGCGGATAGCACGCTCGCGCGCCTGACGCACGACGAGCGCTCGCATTTCACATTGCCGCACTGGAGTCCGGACGGCAGTCGAGTCGCGTACGTCGCGGTGCCATTCGAGACGCTCGAGCCGCGGTCGATCTGCATCGCAGGCGCGGACTTTGAGGGGGCGGTGTGCCGACCCACGTCGCTCGCGTCGGACGCGGCGTTGCTCGGCTGGTCCGACGAGTCGCACGTGGTGGCGCGCGTCGATGGGTCGAGCTACCACGTGTTTGACGTGGAGTCTGGGGAGACGACGCTGCAATTGGGCGCGCTGGGCCAGCTCTTGATGCTTCCGGGCACCGGCCTGTTCAGTTTCCGCGCGACGGAGGCGCGCGGTGAGCTCGCGCACCTGCGACTGGCCCGCAGCACGACGCCCGCCGTGTCGCGTCCGGTGCATTTCCGGGGCCGTCCCGTCCGCGCCAACGTGATCGGGGTGGATTCGCGCGCGACGCCGGACTACGTGCACGCTGTCGAGGTCCTCACCCCGGCTGGAGGTCTTCCGGTCGATCAGACGCTCGCGCTCCGCCTGCGGGCGTACGGTCGGGCGTGGAACATCCGGCCTGCCCGTGCGGTGCGATTCTGGTCGCTCGACGACTCCGTCGCGACCGTGCGCGATGGGGTGCTTCGGCCGCGCCGCACCGGGACCGTGCGCGTGGTCGGAACGGTCGGGGGCTGGCGCAGCGACACGGTGGCCGTGCCGATCATCGCCTCGACGGAGCGACGTGTCGCGACCGAGCGGTGGGATGCGGGTTGGACGCGCCGCTGGTTCGCGTTCGGCGAGCCGCTTCCGATCGTCGTGAGCGGCGCCGGCGGCGAGCGAGCGTTCAATCCCAACGGCGACGGCAGCTACGCCAGCGGCGCGTTCTTCCGACAGGCCCTGAATGTCGACGAAGGGTTTGGCATCGAGTTCCGCGCGTCCCTGCCGCTGACTACGCTCTATCAATGGCAGGCCCTCGGTGTGGTGCTCGAGCACTCGATTCCGGCGGCCGCGTTCGCGGACTCGCTGTTTCACGAAAAGGCCACGCCGGCGGGCGCCAAGATCGGCTGCGCGGCCTCCTGGGGCGGTGACGGGCGCGTCACTCACACCTTCGCCCGCCTCATTGGCGCGGATGATCACACGCTGACGATTCCGGTGTCCGAGCGTTTCTACGACGGGCGGTGGCACACGATTCGCCTGCAGCTGTTTCCCGATGGGCGTTGCGGACTGGCCGTGGATGGGCTCGCGACCGCGATCGTGCCCACGACGCAGGAACTCCGATTCCCCGGGATGCTGTCGCTCAACGGCCACTCGGTCCAGACGACGCTGCGGGTGGGACCGATCTCGATGTGGGAAGGCGTGCGCGGTGACGTGGACTGGCAGCGCGCGCTGCCGACCGACGTGCGCCCCTAACCGTCCAGCCGCCTCACCGCACTCGGCGTCTTCCGGCTCTGCGGCTGGGCATTCACGCCAAACACCGGCGTGGCCTCGCGCGAGTTCCGCTGGAACCACTCCTCGAGCGCCGGTCCGATGCGCGTGGCCACGCGTTCCGTGGCCGGATGCTCGCCCTTCGTCGGCCGCGTGGACCAGAGGCGCAGGATGACCTCGCGCACGCCGCCCTCCGTCTCCCACGCGAACGGATAGTCGAGGCGCACCGGCAACTGGTTCATCGGCGAGATCTGCTGGCGCTCGGGGCCGTGGAAGTGCACGTCGCCGGCGACGAGCTCCACGTCGAGCACGCGCACGTCGTCCACCAAACCCTGCAGCACCTCCTGCACCTGCTCCAGCGTCTCGGCGTTGCGGATGCGCTCGGCGATCTCGTTGGCGAGGATCTTCTCGCGCACGACCATCCGGGCGTTGCGGAACACGGACGCGATGGACGCGCCGAGCTCAGCGAACTCGCCGTAGCGCAGCCAGCGCGTGCCGTAGAACACCGACGCGAACATCAGGGCGCCGGTGCCGAGCATCAGCGCAATCGTGAGCCGCGGCGGGGCGAAGACCACGGACACGCCGAGCGCGGCGATGGCGCCGAAGAACACGCCGAGCACATTCACCGTCTGCCGAGAATCGAGCCCGAGGCCGAGCAACTGGTGGTGCACGTGGCGCCCATCGGCGCGGGAGAACGGGTGCCCGCGCAGCCAGCGGCGCGCCATCGCGATGAAGGTGTCGAGGAGCGGGAACGCCAGCGCGAAGATCGGGATGAACGCGTACGTCGCGCCGGTGCTCGGTTCCGTCGCGGAGATCACGAGGCGGATCGCGAGGAAGAACCCGATTGTCATTGACCCCGAGTCGCCAAGGAAGATGCGCGCGGGGCTGTTGTTGAAGCGCAGGAAGCCGAAGATCGCGCCGAGCATCGCCGTCGTGATGAACAACGAGCGATAGTCGTGCAGGAACATATCCGTGCCAATAGCGACCGTGAGCGCGATCAGCGCAATGGTGCCGGCCAGGCCGTCCACGCCATCAATGAGATTGAAGGCGTTGGTCATTCCGACGATCCACAGCACCGTGATCGGCACGGAGAGCGCACCGAGCGAGAGCAGGTCGCCGTTGGGCGCGATGGCGATGGACTCGATCTGGAAGCCGTAGCCCACGACGCAGAGCGCTGCCGTGGTCTGCGCCACGAGCTTGCTCAGCGGCTTCACGCCCTTCAGGTCATCGAAGAGGCCGGTGAGGAAGATGATGGTGGCGCCGATGATGACGCCGGGCAGCATACGCGGGTAGGGCAGCGCGGAGCCCAGCGACAGCGACCATCCAATTGAAATTGCGGCTGTCGTCGCTGTGGCGACGAAGATTGCGACACCGCCCAGACGTGGAACGGCGACGGTGTGTACGCGTCGCGAATTATCGGGTTGATCGAGTAGCCCCACCCGCACCGACGCACGAATGATCCAAGGGATCAGCGTGACCGTCAGAATGAATGCCAGCACCGCAGAACCGAGGTGCAGGAGCAGCGTGGGTTGCGGACTCAAGCGAGCAGGTGAGGGAAGATGAAAAGAGGCCGGATTCCGGCCTCACAAAACCTACCGTGGTGCGTCCCGTTTGGCGAGCGGGATGAAGCCTAAGTTGTTGCCACAGCAAGGGAAGTGCGCTGGGTCACCAACTCGGACGCCCAAACTGTCCAGCGGTACGACGAGCGTCAAGGTCCCCTCGTTACTGCCCCCACTAAGCGGCCTAACCACAGCCATACCCGAGCCATTTGGGCCCCCGTCACCGCTGTAATACGGGAGTTCTTCGGACTACTTTTCCCCGGATATGCGCGCCGCCGAGATCCGCTCCCGATTCCTGCAGTATTTCGCCCGTCAGGCACACGCCGTACGCCCCAGTTCTTCCCTGGTTCCCGGCGACGACCCCACCCTGCTGTTCACCAACGCGGGGATGGTGCAGTTCAAGAAGGTCTTTCTGGGCCAGGAGGCCCCGCCCGAGGGCAACCGGCGGGCCACCACCTCGCAGAAGTGCGTCCGGGCCGGAGGCAAGCACAACGACCTCGAGCAGGTCGGCCACACCGCGCGGCATCACACGTTCTTCGAGATGCTCGGCAACTTCTCGTTCGGTGACTACTTCAAGCGCGACGCGATCCGCTTCGCCTGGGAGTTCGTGACCGTCGAGCTCAAGATTCCGCGCGAGCATCTGCGCGTCACTGTCTACAAGGACGATGACGAGGCGCGACAGCTCTGGATCGAAGAGACCGGTATCGCGGCCAACCGCATCTACGGGCTGGGCGAGAAGGACAACTTCTGGCAGATGGCCGACACTGGGCCCTGCGGCCCGTGCTCCGAGATCTACGTAGATCTCGCGCACCTCTCGAAGGATTTTGCGTTCCCTGCGGGCGCGAGCGGTGAGTGGACGCGCACAGACATCGCCGACTTCTCGCAGGACGCCTTCGTCGAAGGCGCCGAGGCGGGGCGGTTCCTCGAGATCTGGAACCTGGTGTTTATGCAGTTCGATCGGCAGCCCGATGGGCGGCTGGATCCGCTGCCCAAGCCGAGCGTGGACACCGGTGCGGGCCTCGAGCGCATCGCTGCCGTCCTGCAGGGCGTCTCGAACAACTACCACACGGATCTGTTCACGCCGCTGATCGAGCGCGTCGCGCAGATCACGGGCAAGCCGTACGCGTACGCGAATCCCAATTCGGCCTCCTTCCGCGTGCTGGCGGACCACGCGCGCGCCGTTGGCTTCCTGCTGGCGGACGGGGTGTTCCCGAGCAACGAAGGTCGCGGCTACGTGCTGCGCCGCATCCTTCGCCGCGCCGTGCGGCACGCCTGGCTGCTCGGCCGTCGCGAGCCCACACTCGTGCACGTGGTCGAGACGGTGATCGCGATGATGCGCGAGCAGTTCCCGGAGCTTGGCGCCCGCGAGAAGCACATCGTCGAGACCACTCGCGCCGAGGAGGAGCGCTTCCTTGCCACGATCGAAGGCGGAATGTCGCGCTTCGAGGAACTCGCGCCGCTGGGCTCCACGCAGGGTTCGAGCAAGGTGCGCGGCACCATCTCCGGCGACGACGTCTTCAAGCTCTACGACACCTTCGGCTTCCCGGTGGACCTCACGGAGCTGATGGCGC
>CAYPYY010000071.1:0-14192 GCA_964414995.1 uncultured Gemmatimonas sp. | reverse complement strand
TAGATCTCGTCGCTGATCACCCACCAGCCGCGCGCCGCGGCGAGGTCGAGGATCGCACGCAGCTCCGCGGCGGCGTACACCGCACCCGTCGGGTTGGACGGCGAGTTGAGCATCACGCCGCGCGTACGCGGCGTGGCGTGCCGCTCGAGTCGCTCGGGATCCACCTTATAGCCGCGGGCCGGGTCGCCGTGCACTTCGATCGCGGTGGCGCGCGCCAGCGCCACCATCTCGTAGTAGCTCGTCCAGCTCGGTGTGGGCACGAGGATCTCGTCGCCGGGGCCGAACAGCGTGACGCAGGCGTTGTAGAGCGACTGCTTGGAGCCACCCGAGACGACCACGTCCGCGGGCTGCACCGCATCCGTGCCGCGGTACTCGCGGTTGGCCTGCTCGGCGATCGCCTGTCGCAGCGGCAGGATGCCCTCGACAGCCGTGTAGCGCGTTGCACCCTGATCGAGCGCGCGCTTGGCGGCCTCGATGATCGGTGCCGGTGTGTTGAAGTCGGGCTCGCCCGCCCCGAGATCGATGACTTCGCGTCCCTCGGCCTTGAGTGCCTTCGCGCGCTGCGAGACGGCGATGGTGGCGGATTCGCGCAGTTCGGCGATATTCGCCGACGGCCGGTAGGTGAGGGCGCTATATTCCATACGAAGGCGAACGTTATCTACGCGCGGAGTTCCGCGCCATTGACAATCGAGGACCGCAGTGACTGCAACTTCCCGCGCAACGGCCGGCTCCGTGCGCTCCGCCCACGTGGCGTATTTTATGCCCCCGGATTGGGGGCGCATCGCGCGCCATCTCGCGCCCGCGCTCGAGCGCGCGGCCGGCGACGCCGTTGCAGTCCGACTGCTGGTTCTCGTGCCTGATCCGGGTGCGGCGCTCTCGTTGACGCGCGCGCTGGCCGCTCTCCCCGCCGCCGCTGGCCGCCGGCTCGTCGCAGGCACCTCCGCGGCGCGGCTGCAGCGCCTCCTCGGCACCGGCGCCGCGGACGCGGTCATTGCGCATCCCGAGGCGGTCGCGGGCGCGCTCGCCCACAGCGCCCTCAAGCTCGCGGACGTCGCGACCGTGGCCTTCGCCGCCGCCGATGAAATGGACGCTGAGGGCGACGCCCTCGCCGCCATCCTCGCCGAGGTGCCGCGCGAGGCGGCCCGGATCCTCACCGCGCTCGCCGCGACGCCCTCGGTCGAGATGCTGATCGAGCGCTATCTCGCCCGCGCGCGTCGCGTCACTGAGGATCTCGCGCCGGCCAAGAAGTCCAAGAGCGCCGCGAACGTGCGGTTTCTCACCGTGCACGGCAACCCGACCGAAGTGTTGCCTGCCCTGCTCGACGAGGCGGACGCGCCGTCCGCCACCGTCCTTGCCGCCGACGACGACCTCGCGGACGACGCGCGAGCCCTGCTCTCGGCGATCGGCTACGTGAACTCGCCGCTCGCGACTGTCACCCGCGACGAAGTGCCAGCGAACGTCTCCCTGGTGGTGACGCTCGGCATTCCCACCGCGACCGCGTGGCAGGCGGCGGTGGACGCGACGCCCTCGCAGATCATCGCCGTCATCGCGCCGCGGGATGTCGAGGCGCTGCGGGTGCTCTGTGGCGAGACGGAGCCGCTGCCGGTCGCCGACCGTGCGAGCGTGGCCCGCGCGCGCGCTGCCGAAGCGCGCCGCCGCGCGGAGCTGCGCGCCGAGCTCGCCGAAGGCGTGCCGTCGCGCGAGGTGCTGGCGCTCGAACCGCTGCTGCACGAGAACGATGGGCTCGAGATTGCCGCCGCGGCGCTGCGGCTCCTCGAGAAGGAGCGTGCGGCGCAGTCCGAGCGCGTGCAGGCCGCGGAGCAGCGCGTGCGCTCGCAGATGCGCGAGGCGCAGAAGGAGAAGGAAGCCGCCGAGCGCCCGCCGCGCGGGCCAGACTTCTCGTTGCGCGGCGAGGGGCCGCGCGGGTTCACCAAGGACCGTCCGCCGCGTCCGCGCCGTGAGTTTGGCGACAAGCGCGAAGGCGGCGAGAAGAGGGAGTTCCGTGAGCGCCCCGACGGGGAGAAGCGGGAGTTCCGCGAGCGTCGGCCCTTCGGCGAGAAGCGCGAGTACGGTGAGAAGCGTCCGTTCGGCGACCGCCGGCCCGGCGGCGATGCCCGCGGCGGCGGCGACAAGCGCTCCTTCGGCGACAAGCCGCGCCCGTTTGGCGAGAAGCGCGGCTTCGGCGACAAGCCACGCGGGTTCGGCGGACGCAGCGACAAGCCGCGCGGACCCCGTCCGCCGCGAGGCGAGCGATGACCGTCTCGTTCCAGCTCTCCGGCGGCTGGATCGAGGTCATCGCCGGCGTGATGTTCAGCGGGAAGAGCGAAGAGCTCATCCGGCGCGTTCGCCGCGCGATGATCGCCAAGAAGCGCGTGCAGGTGTTCAAGTCGCATCTCGATGATCGCTATGCCGGCGGCGTGTACGCCGTCGGCTCGCACGACGGCCGCACCATCGAGGCCCTCCCGGTGGACTCCTCGTCGCAGATCGCCCTGCGCATTGACCCCCTGGCGCACGTCATCGCGATTGACGAGGTGCAGTTCCTCGACGACGGCATCGTGGCGCTGTGCAGCCACCTTGCGTTGCGCGGGCGTCGCGTCATCCTCGCCGGCACCGACACGGACTTCCGCGGCGAGCCCTTCGGCCCGATGGCCGCGCTGATGTGCGTCGCCGAGGTCGTGGACAAGCTGCACGCCATCTGCGTGCTCTGCGGCGCGCCCGCCTGCCGGAATCAGCGCCTCGTGGACGGCAAACCCGCGCCCTACGACTCCCCGATCGTGATGGTCGGTGCCGCCGAGGCCTATGAGGCACGATGCCGCGCGTGCCATTCGGTCACGCGCGGCGATTCGGGCCAGCTCTCGCTGTAGAGTCCCTACTGGGTTCGCCTAGCGCGGCCCCAGCAGCACCTGCTCGATGTACTCCAGCGCGCGGGGATCGCGCGACTGCCCGAGCCAGAAGATCGCCGTCCGCCGAATCTCGGGATCGCGATGCGTGCGCGCGACCCGAATGAGCGCAGGCACCGACTCGTCCTTGGGACGCTGTGAGAGCGCGAACACGGCGTGTTTGCGCAGCTCACGGTTGCCGTCGGAGTCCACGAACTCGGCGAGGCCGGCCGTGGCGGCTTCCTCGGCGGCCTGCGCGGCCCAGAAAGTGGCCGACTGCCGCGCCGCACGCGGGCGCTCCTCGTTCTTCGCGATCGCGAGCAGCCGCCGCCACGGGCTCGGCGTGTCCGCGAGGATGGCCGGTGGAATCGCGTCCTCAGCAACGCCACCCGGCGCCGTCTCGGCGAGGTCGATCAGGAATGCGCTCGCCTCTGCGGCGGGCACTTCACCGAGATCGCGGTCGGCGGAGCCTCGCCACCCGCCGCCGACGTAGCTGCGCAGGTCCACCACGCGGCGCGACTCGACGTCCAGGGCCACGCGCACTGGGCCGGGCTCGCACTCATCCTCCCACTCGCGGTCGCGCCTGTTGCGCGTCGAACCCGTCGAGATGGTGCTGCGGCGATCTCCGTCGCGGCGAATCGAGATGTTGCCGCGCCCGTTGCCACACACGCCCTCGCGAGCAGCAAAGTGGAACCGAACGGTCCCGTTGCCGACGGACGCGACGCGACTGGCGAGCGACTGGGCGCCGGCGGCCTCGGACGCGACGGCCGCCATCAGCAGGGTGACGAGTGCACGCACGCGCATTGGTCGGCTCCTCGCGGCTCAGGGCTTGTTGATGAGTTCTTCGAGCAGCGCGGCCGCGCGCGGGTCGCGCGACTGCCCGACCCAGAACGTCGCCTGGCGGCGGAGTTCCGGATCCTGCTCGGTGCGCACGATCGAAATCAGCTTGTCGATCGCCTCGCGGTTGTTCCGGCGCTGCGAGAGCGAGAAGATGACGGCCTCTCGCAGCTCGCGGTCCGTGCGCGCGTTGTCGTAGATCGCCGCCAGGTCGGCGACGCCCACGCCGGCCTGACCCGCCCAGAACAGCGCCTGCTTGCGCGTCTCGATCGACAGCCGCGTATCCTTGGCGCGCTCGACGAGCCACTGCGCGTCCTCCGGATTGCGGCGCTGGGCCACGGAGAACAACACGCGTTCACGCAGTTCGTTTGTCTGGAGCGTGGGGAAGAGCTCGCGCAGGAAGGCCGAGGAGGTCTCGCCGCGCATCTGCCCGATCCAGAAGATCGCCTCACTGCGCAGCTCGTCCGGTGCGTCGGTACGCCGTGCGTAGTCGCGGAGGATCTCCCCGGCCCGCGGCGAGCGCGTTTGCGAGAGCGAGAAGATGGCCCGCTTCTGCAGCTCGTCGTTCCGCGGGTCGCGAAGGAGAATCTGCTCGAGCACCGTCACCGCGCGGTCGCTGTTGGTCTGCGAGAGCCAGAACACCGCCTCGCGGCGCGTGCCCATATCGGGGTCGTTACGCGCGACCTCGGTCAGGATGTCAGCGGCCTCGTCGGTGCGCCGCTGCGATACGATGAACACCGCCTTTCGCCGCAGGTACTCCGAGCACTTCTCGCGCCGCGCCAGCACGCGCCGCAGGATCGGCAGCGCCTGGTCGGAATTCATCTGCATCAGCGCGTTGAGCGCCTCGATGCGCTGGTCGGTGACGATCTCCTCGCACTCGGCGGGGATGTCGTCGTCGCGATCGCGGCCTCGCGCGGCACGGGCCTGCTCGCGCGCCGCAGCGGCCTGTTCGCGCATCGCCGCGTTGACCTCGCGGTTGATTTCCGGCGCCACGCGCGCCATCTCGGCGCTCACGGCGCGGCTCACCTCGGCCGCGACGGGCGCCACTGCCGCGGCGACCGCGGTGCCCAGCTCGGCGGCCTGCTCGGCGATCACCATCGCCGCCTCGGAGTCGCCGCTGCGCGCGAGGCGTCCATTGAGACGCGTCAGCATCGCGCCCGACTCGCCGGAACGCACGGTGGCGCTCTGCGGATAGCGGGCGCGCTGGTCTTCGAGCGCGGCCACCGCCGTGCGCAGGTTGTCGCGGCCACCGAGGCGCTGTAGCGCGAACGCCTGCCAGTAGAGCGCGTCGCCGGCATAGGCCGAGCGCGGGAAGCGGCGTGCGAGGTCGCGGAACTCGACGGCCGCGCGACGCCAGTCTTCGTCGGCGATGGCGACTCGCCCGCGACGCCACAGCGTGTCGGCGGTGTCGGCCGGCGCCCAGCTCGCAGCGGGCAGGTCGGGATCAGGGCGCGCGGACGCGCCCACCGTGGGCGCCATCGCGGCGAGGGCCAGGAGCGTGATCAGGAGCGGCTTCATATGCGGATTCCTCAGGTGCTTCAGATGCCCGCCGCGCCTGAGCGCAGCCGGGTCAGGAGTTGTGTGCGTTCCAGTGTGCGATCAATCAAGGCGCGCTCGTCCACCGCGCCGCCGGAGCGTTGCACCAGCTGCACCAGCACCGTCTCGAGATCCTCGAGCAGGCGGCGGCGCACCGGGTCGTCGCCCACGGGCGAGTCGAGCAGGAGCCGGGTGTTCGTGAGCATCTCGCGGGCCCAGCGCACGGTCAGCGAGTCCATCGTAGCGTCGCCGGTGGTGCTCGCGACGACACTCACGAGCGCCTCGGCGCGGGTCAGATGGTCACGCGAGCGGAGCTGGAGCGCGGTCGACTCCGTGTTGCCGTTCTGCCCGGCGCGCGGGACGGCAGGGACCGCGGCGACCTGCGTCGCGCCCGTGCGCAGCGGCACCACGCGCGTGGCTGGCACCGCGGCGTCAGCCGTTGTGGTGGGCGCGCTACTGCGCGGCGCATCCACCGTCGGCGAGGCCGCAGCCTTCGTGCCCGACGAGGCACTGGGTTCGGCGCCGGGTGCTGCGGCGATCGTCGTGGGCGCCGACGGCGTCTCGACCAGCGCAAAGCGGCCGATGCCGACGCCCACCAACAGCGTGGCCGCCATCCCGATCCACGGGGCGTAGCGCAGCCGCGGCGGACGCTTGCTTGGGAGCGGCGTCGCCCCACCGACGGTGTCCGTCGCAGCCTGAGCGCGGCGCCGCGCCTGGATCGCGTCGAACATCTCGTCGCGCGGCACGGTGCTGGGCGGCGGATTGTACGCCGCCGCGGCTTCCCGCTGCACGAAGTCTTCAAACTTGTCGTCAGTCACGATGCCCACTCCCCGGCGAAGTCCGCCAGTTCTTCGCGCAGCCGGGCCCGGGCCCGGAACAACTGCGCCTTCGATGTGCCGGGCTGAATGCCCAGCGCGCCTGCGATTTCCTCGTGCGTGTAGCCTTCCACGTCGTGCATCACGAACACCGTGCGGTAGCCATCCGGCAGGCCTTCGATCGCCCGCCGCAACCGCAGCTTGAGATCCGGCTCCGCCTCGCGCGTCGGGACCGACACCTCGGGCAGTTCGTCGCCCATCAGCTCGCGTCCGTGGATGCGCTTCACCTTCTTCAGGCCGTTGAGGATGACCGAGGTGGCGATGCTGTGGAGCCAGGTCGAGAACGAGCTGTCGCCACGGAAGTCGCCGAGCCGGTCAAAGGCGCGGATGAAGGTGTCCTGCGTGAAGTCGCGGGCGAGGGTCTCGTCCCCGGCCATCCGCCACGCCAGCCGATAGATGCGGTCCACGTGCGCGTCGTAGAGCTGTCGCTCCGCGCGTGGGTCTCCCCGC
Source organism: uncultured Gemmatimonas sp. (assembly GCA_964414995.1). Classification (GTDB taxonomy): domain Bacteria; phylum Gemmatimonadota; class Gemmatimonadetes; order Gemmatimonadales; family Gemmatimonadaceae; genus Pseudogemmatithrix. The sequence goes on along the minus strand of CAYPYY010000071.1, from coordinate 7,615 downwards.
AAGGCATCGGTGATGAGCTGGGCGTCTGTCACGGGGTGGGATTGCTCGTGCCGGACTTCGTGAACGCCCTAGAGACAACGGGTGGGCAGAAAGGGTTGCGCGGGGGCGCCTAGTCCAGATTCTGCCCGCGGAGGCTCCGCAGGATGGCCTCGATCCGGGCGTTGGTGTTGGCGCGGGTGGCCGAGAGCTCCACGGTGCGCAGGACGCGGTAGGAGTAGCCCGTGGGGAAGTACGGCGGGCGGGCGCCGGTCCCCATACAGCGGTCGGGCTTGGGGTTGGGGCGGAAGCCGCCGCGGTCGCTGGTGCCGCCCTCGTGGGGCATCGTGTACCACTTCACGGCCTGGCTGCCCACGTGCACGAGGCAGCCGCCGGTGGAGGTGCGCACGCCGTTCACGGTCGGGCAATCGAGCTGCTCGATGCTATTGCCCCACTGCTCGGTCCGGTTCTGCACGTAGAATGTCCCGCCGGTGCTGAGCAGGTTCGCGTGGAGGTCAAAGCGTGGCTGGGCACCGAGGAATGCGTCCCACGTGCCACTGGGGTTTGCGGACTTTCCGAACCTGCGGACGCGAGTCATCACGCCATCGACGATGTAGGTGCTGCCCGTCGAGATGAGCCCGAACTGGTGATCGCAGGGCGTGCCGTTGGGATCGAGCGGGTCGGTCGCGTGCCGAATGCTCTCCAGCAGGCGGGCGACGCCACCGACGCGCAGGGTCACCCGCCCCGCCACCGTCCCGTGCAGGTAGATGTTGCCCGAGACGTTGATGACGCCCTTGGAGTTCGCGTTGCGCGCGACATCGAGCGGCCAGTGGTACGAGGACATCTGCGCCGGCAGTGCAGCGTCCGCGGTACCGCCGAAAGCCTGCCACGCGCCGAGCGCGAACTGCGAGCCGCCCGTGCATCCGCCGGTCGAGTTGAACGCGCAGGACCGCGGCGATGCCGTAAACGTGGTATCGCTCCCGCCGTATCGTTGCGCAGTGTTCGTACTCGAACCCCAGGGCGTGGTATTGTTGCTTGGCGTGCCCGAGACCGTGCCGTCGGCCATCGTGAACCGCTCGGTGTTCACGAGGAATGGACTGCCCACGGGGAAGCAGCGCGCCGTGGGCTGCTGGAGAATTGCCACGGCCCCGTTCTCGTTGTAGGTGTTGCCATTGCTCGGTGCCGTGGTCGGGAAGTCCCCGCTGCCGATCGTGCTGATAATCGTCCAGGCCCAGCTCGTGTGGTGCGTCGTCACCGGGAAGAAGTGCCAGCGCCCGCTGCGCAGGTAGAACGCGCCGCACTGCCGCTGGATCACGAAGTCATTCCACGCGTGGCGTGCGTTGCTACCACTGCCCCACACGCCCGGATTCACCTCGAGCAACTGCACGTACGAGTTATTGTCCAGTTCGAAGATGCGCGCGTAACCCTCGGTGGACTCCACGACCCCGTCGGTATCCGCATCGTACGCCACGAACTCCAGCCGCGAGTGGCGCGTGGGCGTGTACGAGAGATTGCCGGCCGCCGCCAGCGTCGCCAGCGAGGCGAATTGCGAGTCGCGCGGGAAGTACAGCTCCGGCCAGCCACTCGCGGTGTCGCCGGCAAAGGTCACGCTGCTTCCGCTAAACGACGTCACCGCGGTGACCGAGTCGTGGTAGATCGTGTTGGTCCGAGACCGCAGCACGCCGTTGGAGTGCACCCGCCCGTTGATGATCGCCGGCCCGAAGGACTCCCCGCTCGGCATCGAGTCCGCGAACAACACGAAGTCGCTCAGGCTCGCGAGCCGCAGGTCCATTCGCCGCACGTGTCGCGTGCCGAACGAATCGTACGCGCGCGCGATGAGCGTCACGGTCCGCGTGCCCGCGTTCGAGGTGTCTCCCGTGGTCATCGCGTACACGAAGACGCCGACGCCCGTGATCGGCGTCCCGTCCGCATCCGGCACCGTCACGCCGGGCAGCAGCGTCACGAACCCGGTGTCCGCCACCGTGAACTCCATATCGTTGCGCAGGCGCGAGAGCGCCATCTGCAGGCCGGACTCAGCGGCAAGCTGGAACAACCGCTCCTTGTCGTAGAAGCGCGAAAGCAAGCCGGCGCTCGAGGTCATAAAGATCGCCGCGACGGCCAAGGCGGCCACCGCCAGCGTCATCAACAGCACCAGCACGAGCGCCGAGCCGCGTCGCGCGCGCGTTCGCAAACTGCGGGGAGCCCCGCTCACGGTAGCGTCACCGTGGACCACGCCTTCCGCGCGGTGTATGTGCCGTCGCAGCCGACGACGCGCAGCGCAAACTCATACGTGCCCGAGAGCTGCCCGAAGTCGTACCACCACTCGTAGTTGTTCTCGTCCACCGCGGGCACGACGGAGATGGTCTTCCAGAGTGTGTCGCTCGTAAGGCGGCGCTCGATGACGTACGCCGAGGCAATCGACCCCGAGCCGGCATCGTTCGCCGACTTCGGCCAGTCGAACTCCAGGTGGCGCCGCCGATACGAGGCGCCCGGTCCGCTGCTCGATTGCTTCGTAATGGCAAAGCCCGTGTTGCCCGGGAGCCCCGGCGTCCCGCCCGCACAGCTCGAGGACGACGTCGTCGTCACGGCGTTCGACACCGACGTCACCCAGTACACGGTGCGAATCACCTCTTCGCCCGTCATCCGGTTCTTGAAGTAGCCCGACGAGCGCAGCGACACCGCGCGAATGTCATCAATCGCCGTCGTATCCCAGTGGAACGGCAAGTCGGCGATCGGCACGGCCGTCAGCGACCCGCTGACCATTCGCTGGTACGTGAAGAACGCCGAGTCCTCGGGCACGTACAGGCTCCGCACCACCTGCACCGAGTCGCGTGCATTTACGCGCCGGTACAGCACGTAGATGTCCGTGCGGTCGGGAAACGTGTCCGGATGCAGGAAGTAGCTGATCGTCTCCACGCGGCTCGCGTTGCCGTCGGCGCCGGTGTAGTTGACCGTCGGGTACGTGCGCGCCGAGAGCGGCAGCGTCGCGGCGTCCGACACGCGCCAGGCCTCGGTCAGCGTGGACGCCGCACCGGTCTCGACTTCGAGCGCGCCGGGATCCGTCGAATCGGCCGCCAGCAAGTTGGCGTTGAAGCTGATGGCCATCGGACCCGCCAGCACGAAGAGCGGTTGCCCGGGGTCGCTGGTCGCCAGCCGCAGATCACGGTCGATCACCCGCTGCGCGTAGCGCGCGATCTGCTCGGCGTCGAGCCGGCCGGCGCTGTCCGCCAGCGAGCGCGACTGCGCCCGCACGAACGGCAGCGTGATGGCGAAGACGGCAAGCGTGAGCGTCATCGCCACAAGAATTTCTACCAGCGAGAAGCCGCGACGCGTGCGCATCGGCTAGAACGAGGAGATGACGACGCTCTTCGTCAGCGCCGCCTTGAGTACAGAGGCCGAGACCGTCACGGTGACGGTCACGTAATCGGTCGAGTCGGTCTCGGTCCGCGTGACCTTGGTCGTCCGCGTGTAGCCGTCGTAGCCGACCATCGACGGGTTCGCCCCGACCGTGGCGCTGGTCTCGCTCGAGCCGTTGAAGTCGGTGAGCGTCGCGTACTCGCCGTGCCCGCGGATGGCCTCCACGCGGGCGGCGGCAAGGTCGCTGGCAATCGCGAGGTTCGCCGCGTTCCGATTGGCCTGCGAGAACCCCTGCCCGAACCGCGACAGCGCGAGCATCACCCCCGACAGGATGACGATCGCGAACATCACCTCGATCAGCGTCATCCCTCGGCGGGGAACGGGGCGAAAGGCGGGCATTAGAGACAAACTATAGAGCGCAGGCGTCCGGAGGGGGGACGTCCAGCCCCGCGCGAGCGTCACATCGTGATATTGCGCCCATCGCCCCCGTCGGCTATTTCCCCCCAATGGCCACCGTCGCCGCGATGCTCACGGACCCCCGCGCCCTCCAGCGCCTCGACGCCGCCGTGCACGGGCAGCACACCCTGGTCCACTGTGCGTCCTGGGACGCACTCGAGGCCGCCTGCCGCGACGAGACCGTCTCGCTCGCCATCCTCGACCTCTTCGCCGAAGGCAAGGCGCAGTTCGATGTCATCCGCCGGCTCAAGATGCGTGCGGAGCGTCTGACACTCGTGGCGTATGTGACGATGACGCTCGAGCGCTCGCGCGACCTGTTCGACGCCGGACGCGCCGGACTCGACGGCCTGCTCATCGCCGGCCAGGACGACACGCCCAACGCGTTCCGTGCGGTACTGGAGCGCGCCGAAGCCCGCGGCGTCGCCCAGATGCTCCGCCCGCGCGTGGCCGGCGTGGTGCCGCAGGTGCGCGACGCCATAATGGTCGCCGTCACGCGCGCGCACCTGCGACTCACCGGCCAGAAGCTCGCCGAGATCCTGCAGATCACCAAGAAGGCGCTGGTCTCGGAGCTGGCGCGCGCCAAGTGTCCGCCGCCGCAGAAGCTCATCACCTGGTCGCGGCTCATCGTGGCCGCGCAGATGCTCGAGGACGACAAGCGCACGGCCGACGGCGTGGCGCGGATGCTCGACTTCCCCTCGGGCTCCGCCTTCCGCAACACCTGCCAGCGCTACCTCGGCGCCACGCCGCACGAGATCCGCGGCAAGGGCGGTGCGCAGTGGGTGATCGGGCTGTTCGTCGAGACGCTCGGGACCACCGAGGATCCGGCGGACGACTAGTAGTCGCGCCGGCGCCAGGCGCCGGTGTTATGGCTCCAAAATGACGTGCGTGCCGTCGCGCCGGTAATGGCCAGCGCGCGCTGGTCGTTGGGGCGGTCCGCCGTCGTCGTGATGTAGAGGACCACGTCGCCCGACAGCGACCCGTTGGGCGCGATGCGGATCGCGCGGCGCAGCGGATTGCCCGTCTCCACCACCCCGGGTCCCGTGAGATAGAACTCCGCGGCGCCATCGATCGTGGTCGTCGGCGTCAGGAACTGCGCGCCGTCGAGCGCGCGGTACGTGACGGTCTCGCCGGTCGAGACGGCGCCGTCGTTGTCCGTGTCCAGCAGCACACGCACGCGGTCCTCGCTGGCATCGAACATCACCTGCACGTTCACGTTGCGGGTGATGGCCGTCTGCTGGGCGCCGATGATGACGTTCTGCAGGAGGCGGATGTTGCTGTCCACCTTGTAGCTCGACGCCGTGAAGCGCGAGATCGCCCAGCCGGCCACGAGGCCGATGAGCGTCATCACCATCAGGATCTCGATCAGCGTGAAGGCGCGGCGGCGGGTCACGGTGCGGAATCTACGCGGAAGGCGTACCGTTGTAGGATGCTGATCGTGGGTCTGACGGGGAACATCGCGGCGGGCAAGTCTGTGGTGGCTACACGATTCGTAGCCCACGGAGCAACGCTCGTGGACGCCGACCAGCTCGCGCGTCAGGCCGTGGCCAAGGGCACCGCCGCGCTGGCGGCCATCGTGGAGCGCTGGGGCACGGGTGTGCTCACCGGCGACGGTGCGCTCGACCGCGTGGTGCTGCGACGCATCATCTTTGCGGACCGCGCCGAGCGCGCCGCGCTCGACGCCATCGTGCACCCCGAGGTCGCGCGGTTGCGTGACGAGGCCGTGGCGGCCGCACGCGCGGCGGGCGCGCGGGTCGTCGTCTGCGACATCCCGCTGCTGTTCGAGGTCGGCATCGAGGACTCGGTGGACAAGATCGTCCTCGTGGATGCGCCAGAAGCACTGCGCCGCGAACGCCTGATGCAGGACCGCCGCCTCAGTCCCGCCGAGGCCGACGCGATGATCGCCGCACAGATGCCGAGCGAACGCAAGCGCGCGCGCGCGGACTTCGTGATTGACAACGTCGGCACGCGCGAGGAGCTCGAGCGACGCGCCGACGAGGTCTGGGCCGCGCTTGACCCTCGCAATCAGCCCGGGTAGCGTTCCGAACGTCGTTCCCCCCTTTCGAACCGCCTCTTCCGGAGCCGCGCGTGTCGTCCATCCCGCAGGATCTGCTCTATACGAAGGATCACGAGTACGTGAAGAAGACCGCCGACGCGTCGGTCGTGCTGGTCGGCATCACCGACTACGCGCAGGGCGAGCTCGGCGACATCGTGTTCCTCGACCTGCCCGCCAAGGGCAAGAAGGTGGCCGCGCACGAGGTGTTCGGCACCATCGAGGCGGTAAAGGCGGTGTCCGAGCTCTACTCGCCGCTCGCCGGAGAGGTCGTTGAGGTGAACGGCAAGCTCGACGGCGAGCCGGCGCTCGTGAACAACGACCCCTTCGGCGATGGCTGGATGATCAAGCTCAAGATCAATCCAGCCGATCTCGCGTCGCTGATGGACGCGGCCGCCTACGGCAAGCTTATCGGTCAGTAGCCGACGCGTACTCCTCGATCGGCGGGCACGAGCAGACCAGGTTTCGGTCGCCGTACGCCGACTCGACGCGTCCCACCGACGGCCAGAACTTGCGCTCGCGTACCCACGGCAACGGGTACGCAGCGCGCTCGCGCGAGTAACCACGCGTCCACGCATCGCTCACCACGACGTCCTGCGTGTGCGGTGCGTGGTGCAGCGGGTTGTCCTCGCGGCTCATCACGCCGGCCTCGATCTCGCGCGCTTCCTCGCGGATGGCGATCATCGCCTCGCAGAAGCGGTCCAGCTCGGCCTTCGACTCCGACTCCGTGGGCTCGATCATCAGCGTGCCCGCCACGGGGAAGCTGACCGTCGGGGCGTGGAAGCCGTAGTCCATCAGGCGCTTCGCGATGTCCTCGACCTCCACACCGGCACTCGCCTTGAGCGGGCGCGTGTCAATGATGCACTCGTGCGCCACGCGGCCGTTCTTGCCCTTGTACAGCACTTCGTAGTGCCCGCGTAGCTTGTGCGCCACGTAGTTCGCATTGAGAATGGCGATCTTTGTCGCCTCGGTGAGCCCCTCACCGCCCACCATATCGATGTACATCATCGAGATGGGCAGGATGCTCGCCGAGCCCCAGGGCGCCGCGCTCACGGCACCGATGCGCGTCTCGCCCGGCAGCGCCACGACCGAGTGCCCCGGCAGGTATGGCGCGAGATGCGCCACCACGCCGATCGGACCCATTCCCGGGCCGCCGCCGCCGTGCGGAATGCAGAACGTCTTGTGCAGGTTCAGGTGGCACACGTCGGCGCCGATGTCGCCCGGACGGCACAGGCCGACCATCGCGTTCATATTCGCGCCGTCGAGGTACACCTGTCCGCCGTGCTCGTGGATGATGGCGCAGATGTCCTTGATGCTCTCCTCGAACACGCCGTGCGTGCTCGGATACGTCACCATCAGGGCCGAGAGATCGTTGGAGTGCTGCTCGGCCTTCGCGCGCAGGTCGGCCACGTCGATGTTGCCGTTGGCGTCCGTCGCGACGACCACCACCTGCATTCCGGCCATCACCGCCGACGCCGGGTTCGTCCCGTGCGCCGACTGCGGGATGAGACAGACCTTGCGGTGCCCCTGCCCGCGCGCCTGGTGATACGCGCGAATCACGAGGAGCCCCGCGTATTCACCCTGCGAACCGGCGTTCGGCTGCAGTGACACGGCCGCGAAGCCGGTGATCTCCGCCAGCGCCGCCTCGAGCCGCGTGAACATCGACGCGTAGCCCTGCGCCTGCTCCGCCGGCGCGAACGGATGCAGCCCGCCCACCTCGCGCCAGGTCACCGGATACATCTCCGCGCTCGCGTTCAGCTTCATCGTGCAGCTGCC
>CAYPYY010000070.1:0-14248 GCA_964414995.1 uncultured Gemmatimonas sp. | reverse complement strand
GTGCTGCCGACGATCATCTTCTTCTCGGCGCTGATGTCGGTGCTGTACTACCTCGGCGTGATGCAGGTGATCGTGAAGGGGCTGGCGTTCGTGATGCAGAAGACGCTCAAGACCTCCGGTCCGGAGACGCTGAGCGCCTCGGGCAACATCTTCCTCGGGCAGACCGAAGCGCCGCTGCTGATCAAGCCGTTCGTGAAATCGATGTCGCGCAGCGAGCTCAACACGGTGATGGTGGGCGGCTTTGCGACGGTGGCCGGCGGCGTGCTCGCCGCGTACGTGGGGATGCTCTCCGGCTGGTTCCCGGGCATCGCCGCACACCTGCTCGCCGCGAGCGTGATGAATGCGCCGGCGGGACTCGTGCTCTCCAAGATCATCCTGCCCGAGACCGACGAGGCGCGCGCGCACGCAGCGGGGCTGCGCGAGGCCGAGGCCGCGATGAAGGCCGCGGAGCCGATTCCGGCGCGCAAGCGGATCTTCCAGATCGGCGGCCACAGCGGCGAGAGCGGCGCCATCGAGGCGGCGGCCAACGGCGCGGCGCAGGGCGTGCAACTGGCCATCAACGTGGCGGCGATGCTGATGGCGTTCGTGGCACTGGTCGCGCTGATCAATGCGCTGCTCGGGTTCGTGGGCAGCGTCGTGGGGCTCGACGGCCTCTCGCTGCAGAGCATCCTCGGCGCGCTGCTCCGCCCGCTGGCCTGGGTGATGGGCGTGCCGTGGCAGGACACCGCGTATGTCGGATCGCTGATTGGCATCAAGGCGACGCTCAACGAGTTCGTCGCCTACGCCCAGTTCGGCGCCGACCTCGGCGCGGGCCAGGCGCTCGACCCGCGCTCGGCGGTGATTCTGACCTACGCGCTGCTGGGCTTCGCGAACTTCAGCTCGATCGCCATCCAGATTGGCGGCATCGGCGGGCTCGCGCCGGAACGGAAGCCGGATATCGCGGGGCTAGGACTGCGTGCGATGATCGCCGGAAACCTCGCGGCGTTTACCAGTGCGAGTCTCGCGGGGATGTTGGCGTAGCTCGCCGGAACTGGCGCGCGACTAGCGCGCGCCAGTCGCCGCCACCCGAGCGCTCTGCTGCACGACGCGCTCGACCCAGCGCGCCATCTCCGCGTGCGGCAGCAATGGATCGCCCGCGTACACGGACGGCGTGCCGCGGATGTCGTTCGGCACCTTGTCGCGGCTCACCGCGCCCTTGGAGACCAGCACCGGCACGACGATGACATCGCGCCCCGTGAGCTGCGCCTGCAGGTCAATCAGCTCGCGCGTGCGCAGCACGGCTTCCGCGCGTACCGGTGCGGGCGCGTCATCCCGCACGAGCTCCACGCGCACGTCGCGGAAGCCGGTGAGCTCGCGCACCCGCGCGGCGACCGGACGCAGGTTGGCCATCCACGCCGCGTAGTCCTCGGCGTCGTTCGGGCCGTGCCCGACAATGAGCAGCGCGCGGTTGGCAGCGACGTCGCCCTGCGCGGCGACCAGCGCGGCGGCGCGGTCCGCGAGGACGCGCGCCATCTCCGGCGCATCGTCGAGCGCCGGCGTGAGGCGGATGGGCAGCCTCGTGCTCGCGCGCTCGATCCCTGCCATATGCAAGTGGTGGTGCATCGTCTCGCTCAGCGAATCCGTCTGCCCGACGAGGTAGCGGATCTGCTCGTAATGGCCGCTGTGGCTCGAGACCAACAGCGGCACGACGACGATTTCCTGGGCGCCGGCGGCCTCGAGCTTGGCGACCGCATCCTGGAACCGGGCCGACGCCGCGCCGCGCCCCATCAAGAAGCTGACTTCGACCGGTCCGCCCGTGCGCGCCGCGCGCGCCGCCGCGACCACGCCGGCATTCCAGGTGCTGTCACCGCCGTGCGCGACAAGGACGGTCCCCACGCGCGCCGGCGACTGCGCCGCGAGCGGCGCCGCCAGCAAGACGGAAAGAGAGAGGCGACGGATGGTGCTCATCGGGGCAATGCTCGCGAGAAGGAGTAGGAAAGAGAGGTGTAGACGTGCCGGCCGGTGAAGCCCGCCCACTCAGCCGGTCGCCGATCGAACAGGTTGTCCGCGCCGGCCACGAACTCGAGCCCGGCCAGTGGCAGCGCGCGGGTGACGCGCGCATCCACGCGCGTGAAGGCCTCGCGCCACGACGCGACGGCGCCCGTCGAGTCGTCGCGCTGCATCGGCGTGCGCCCGGTGTGCAGCAGCGTCACGCTCGCGCGGAGCTGACCGGGCAGCAGCGCGCTCACCAGCGCGCGCGCGGAATGCGACGGACGACCCAGCAGCTCGCGGCCCGTGCGCACGTCGCGCGTGGCGAGCGTGGACCAGCCGAGCTCGCCGCGCAGGCGGCCCGAGGGCACGAGGTTCGCCCCGAGTTCCGCCTCGCCGCCACGCGTCCAGCCGTTGTCGCGGTTGGCGTACTCGTAGACCGGCGCCTCACCGGGCGCGCTGATGATCTGCGACTCGATGAACTGCCGAAAGTGGTTCTCGAAGACCTGGACGCGCAGGTATCCGCTCGACAGCGCGTACTCGGCGCCGACGCTGGCGCTGCGCGAGCGCTCGGGCCGCAGGGCGGGATTGCCCTGCACGGCGTAGCCCGCGCTGGTGTTCTGGAAGAAGAGGAAGAGCTCCTTGAAGTCCGGCGCGCGAAAGCCGTCGCCGAGCGAGGCGCGCAGCGTGAGCCGCTCGCCGACGCGCGCGCGTGCGGCGAGCCGCGGCGTCACCTGCGTGCCCCAGACATTGCTCTGCGACACACGCAGGCCCGGAACGAGCGACACGCGCTCCAGCGGCCGCCACTCCACCTGCGCGAACGGTTCGAGCGACGTGTGGTGCCGTCGGCCGCCCGGCACGCGCTCGGTGTCAATCTCGTCCACGCGCAGCTGCACGCCGGCATCCACGAGGAAGGCGCGCGAGTAGGTACCGGCGTACAACACCTCGGCCTGGGCCACCCGCTGCACTTGCCGCTGTCCCGTGTCGCCGGCGATCGGGAGCTCGAACGCACTCGCGCGTGCCGTGTGCTCGTAGTGCGAGAGCGACAGGCCCGGCGCGACGCGATGCCGCCCGAGGGTCCAGGCGCCGCCGACGCGCGCGTTGACCTGCACGTTGTCGCTGAATCCGTAGAAGCTTCCCGTGCGCCAGCGCTGGCGCTCGTCGAGCGCGAGCGTGTTGAACTCCAGGTGCCGTGCGCTGTCCGGTGCCCAGCGCACCTTCAGTGCGCCGTCGAGCCGCGCCGCCAGCGCGCCGCGCGCCTCCTCGACGCCCGGCGCCGTCTCCACGTAGCGGCGCGACACATCTCCAGCGACGGCGAGCGCGCCGCGCCCCACGGTGAGACGGCTGCCCACATCGCGGCGGCCCTGCTCGCCGGCCGTGGCGAGTACGCTGCCCTCGAGCCGGCTTCCGCTGGCCGGCGGCCGCGTGATGATGTTCACCACGCCGCCCATCGCCTCGCTGCCGTACAGCGTGGACTGCGCGCCCTTCACGACTTCCACGCGCTCGACCATCGCCACCGGGATGCGGCTGATGTCGAACGTGCCGCTGAGCCGGCCAGCCACCGGTTGTCCGTCGAGCAGGATCAGCACGCGCTCGGACCCGATGCCTTGTAACATCACGCCGGCGCCGGCGGGATGTCCGCCTTGCAGCTCGATGCCCGTGTGCTCCGTGAGGACCGCCGACAGATCCGCGGCGCCGGTGCGCTCAAGGTCCGCGCGACTCACGACCTCCACCGTCGTGACGGCGTCGCCGAGTCGCTGGGCCCGACGGGACGCGGTCACGACGAGCTGATCGAGCGCACGCGCGGCCGGGGCGAGCGCGGCCTCCCACTGGATGTCCGCCTCGACGACCTCGAGCTGCGTGTCGCGGACCGCGTAGCCCATTGCACGCACGCGCAGGCGATACGTCCCGCGCGCGAGCCGCGCCGTACGCCACGCGCCGTCGGCGTCGCTCCGCAGCCGCAGCGTGTCCGCCCCGACCAGCAGCACCTCGGCACCAGCGATCGGTGCGCGCGTGTCAGCGGCAGTGACACGCCCGCCGATGCGCCCCTGCGCGGCCAGCACCGGCGTGAGAAGCAGCGCGGCGCAGAGGGCGTGTACGCCGGGCCGCAGGACGGCGGTACACAGCGAACGCGTGCGCGACGCCAGCGGCGCAGCGTCGAACGGTGGCATCAGTCGAGTCGCGCCCAACGGAACGTGATCTGACGCGCCGTGCCGGTCGGTCCGTAGTAGCCGGTGATCTGCAGCTTGTACGTCACGCTGCCGCGGCGCACGAGATACACGTCGAAGGTCGGCGAGATGCGATGGTCGCCGGCAATGTTGTAGCGGTAGTAGCGGTTCGTGCCGAACACGCCCGCGTAGGTGTCGATGCGGTACGCGCTCCCGGTGGTCACCGCCGTGCTGTGGTCGGCGAAGGCCGTGGTCGTCGTGGCCGCGCCGCCCTTGCCGTTGCCGCTGATGCCACCGTTCACGCGAATCGTGAAGCCGTCGAGCTGCAGGTCCCAGCTCGCGGCATCGGTGGTCACCGCGCCGGTGTTGAGGTCGAGTCGCTTGGCGCCCGTGGCCAGATCAACGGTGATGGTCTGGGCGGCGCCGAGCGCGGCGGCCGCACTCGCCTGCAGGCGATACTCGAGCGTGAGCGAGCCGACGCTCGTCGCCGTGGGATTCACGAGTCCCTTCACGCGCACGACGGCAAAGCTGCTGCTGTCGGAGAGGCGCACGAGCCAGTTCTTGGTGGTATCGGCGGTGGCGCTGGCCCCCGTGCCGACGAACCATCCGGTGATGGCTGGCGAGAGCACGTCCGACTGCCACGTGAGCCCCGCGGGCGCGGTCGTGACGGCGTCGAAGTCCGACTGCTCCGACTCCGGCGTCATCACGAGCACGTCGGCACCGGTGGCCGCGGCGTTCTGGCAGATGCAGGCGGCGGTGATCCCACCGGGTCCCGCCTCGCCGCTGTTGAGCGTGACGTTGGTGCCGAAGAAGGCGATGTCCCAGGCGCTGCTCTCGCGCGCGGACGGCGCGGGCGTGACCAACGCGGAATCGGTGAGGCTGACGTACTTCCAGCTGGTGGACGCGTCGACGGTAATCGTGCCTTCGGTGGCCGCGGGGGTGAGTCCGATGACGTCGTCGGTGGCGCAGGCGGCGGTGAACAGGGCGAGCGCGGCGAGGGGGGCGAGGGGGGCGAATCGGCGGGAGTTGAGCATTGTCACGGGGTTATGACATAAATGAGAATTGTTCTCAAAAGAATTTATTGCGCTGGGAGAAATACAAATGATTCCCGATAAAGTCAATGGGAATTTGCGCCTCGCACCTGACACGCGCCGAGGCATTACTCTCCGCCCGATGGCCTCCCACGACAGCTGGATCGAGCGCCTCGCCTTCATCGCCTGGCTCGCACTCGTCGCGTGGCTCACGCTCACGCCCGTGCACGGCTGGTCCCCGCGAATGACCGGCGCCTGCATCCTCTGCGGCGAGTTCGGCGGCGCCGACCTCGTCCGCAACGTGCTGATGTTTATGCCCGCCGGCGTGCTGCTCGCGCGCCGAGGGTTGCCGCTGCTGATCGGCGTCGGCATCGGACTCGCGATCTCCGCAGCAGTGGAGTTCGCGCAGCTCTTCGTCGAAGGTCGTCACGCGTCGCTGCGTGACGTGCTCGTCAATGGCGCCGGCGTCGGCGCCGGCGCGCTCTTCTATATGTGTGCACGCTGGGCCGTCGTCTCGCGGAGCCGCGTCGCACTCGGTGTTGCGGCGCTCTTTGCCGTAAGCGGCGTGGTCAAGACCGGGTGGCTGCTCGCACCGACGCACACCGACGGCATCTACTACGCGCAGTGGGTCCCGCTGCGCGCCTACTACGCCCGCTGGGACGGCGCACTGCTCGGCGCGCTCGTGAACCGCCGCCCCACACCGATCGGTCGTATCGGCCAAACGGACTTCGTGCGCGATGCCCTCGCCGCCGGCGCGCCGGTGGAACTGCGCATCCGGCGCGGCACACCCACACCAACGTTGACTGCGTTCTACGTGGTGATGGACGACACGCAGCGCGAGATCCTGATGATCGGCGCCACGGGCAACGATCTCGTCGTGCGGCCGCGCATCCGTGGCGTGACGCTGCGACTCGATCAGCCCGACGTGCGATTTGAGAACTATCTGGCAGCGCTCGGCGCGAGCGATACGGTCACGCTCACGGTCACTCGCGACAGCGACGGTCGCGTGTGCGTGAGCGGCGGCCGCGGGGATGAATGCGCGCCGCGGCCTTCGCTCGGCGCGGGCTGGGGCATCGTGCTGTGGAAGGGCTCGCTCGCTCCGCCACTGCGCCGCGCGATGGACGCGGCGTTCCTCGCACTGCTCCTCGCACCGCTCGCGGTGCTAGTCGCCGGTCACCCGCGGCGAGAAGGCCTCATCCTTGGTACCGGTACGCTGCTCACCATCGCGCTCCTCGGTAGATGGAGCGGACTCGCGTGGCCGGGCGCGAGCGAGTTCGCGGCCGTCACTGCAGCGGTCCTCTGCTCCGAGCTCGCCCGTCGTTGGTATCCACCGCAGGTGTGACCTACGTCGCAGGGTGAATCGAGACTTCACCCGCACGTAACCATCCCGTAATGGATCCGACGGACCGCCCGTAACGTCTGCGGCGTACGATCTCCCAAGACCCAACCGGGAGGCCCGATGTTCACGCAGCTAGTGGCATCACGTCCGTCGCGCGCCCAAGGCGCCGAAGGCACCGCGGTCAGTCTGCTCGTCCACGGCGCACTGATTACGGCAGCGGTGATTGCCACCGCCGCGCGCAGCGCCCCGACGACCACACCACGACAGTCGTTCGTGGTACCGCTCGTCGCGCCGACGACCCGCACACCGGAGCCCGCGCGCGCAACGCAACGCCGCCCGCCCCGCACCGAACCAACACCGCCGACGCCGACCACGCTGCCGGTCGAAGTCGCACCAATCGTGGCCCCGTCCGACATCCCGAGCACGATTCCCGCACCCACCGAGCCGAGCGATCCGGGCACCGCAACCGACCCGAGCGCGACAACGAGCGGCGATCCAACCGGCACGCCCGTCGGCTCCCCGATCGGGACGGCCCCAACAGCGTACGGCGCCGAGTCGGTAGACATCGCCGCGCGCCTGCTGCCGCGTTCCCCGCTGCCGCGCTACCCGGAAATGCTCAAGTCCCAGCGCCTCGAAGGCGGCGCGCGCCTGCGCTTTATCGTAAGCGCCGAGGGCAAAGTGGAGCTTGAGTCAGTTCAGGTACTCGAAGCCACGCACCCCGCGTTTGCGGAAGCCGTCCGCGCCGTTCTGCCACGGCTGCGATTCGCGCCGGCAAGAGTCGGACGCACGCCGGTGCGTCAGCTCGTGGAGATCCCGTTCGGCTTCCAGCTCGCACCGTAGGAGTGCAGTGGCGGCGCGCAGGGGGTGCAGTGGCGGCGCGCAGGGGTGCAGTCGAGGTGCAACACAGAGCCCAGCCCGCGCGAGGAGCCCCGCGCGACAGCGAAGGACCCCACGTCGCGCGGCCTTAGGCCGCGCACGTTAGGGTCCGGAGCGTCGTGCGGGGCGACGAGCGCCGCGCGCACGTTAGGGTCCGGAGCGTCGTGCGGGGCGACGAGCGCCGCGCAACGAAGTAGTGGTTCGCCGCGCGCGGACCTAGTGATTCGCCGCCCGGAACTCCTCGAGCAGCTTCCCCATCAGTGCCGCCCGACGCTCAAACAACCGCTTGAGCTTCCGCGGCTTCCGCTTCGCCAGCGCGTACGACGTCAGCACCGGCAACGCAATCGTCGAGTCGAGATAGCACACCACCGCGTCCGGCAGCTTGTCCGGATCGATCTTCCCCCAGCTCACCGCCTCCGCCGGCGTCGCGCCCGACAGTCCGCCCGTGTCCGGCCGCGCATCCGTGACCTGCAGGAAGTAGTCGTGTCCGCGCTCATCAATGCCGAGCACTTCCTGGATCTGCGGTTCCGTCTGCAGGGCGAAGTTCTTGGGCGAGCCGCCGCCCATAATGCAGATGGCGCTCGCGCCGTGGCGCTTGGCATTGAGCACGATCGCCGCCGTCTCGTTCACGTCCTTGTTCGGGTCAATGACGCAGCCGCCGCCCTCGAGGGCCAGCGCCGCCACGTTCATCCCGATGCTCGAGTCGCCGGGGCTCGACGTGTAGATCGGCACGCCGCAGCGATACGCCGCGGCCAGCAGCGACTTCTGCGGGATCCCCAACACCTTCTCGCGCTCCACGAGGTACTTGCCGCAGAGATAGTGAAACTCCGCGCTCGACATCGAGCGCTGGAACTCCGGCGCCCGGATGATCTTGCGGAAGAACGCGTCCGTGCTCAGCAGCACGTCGTAGTCGAAGAACACGTCGTAGATGCGCACCACGCCTTCTTCGCGCAGCACGGTGTCGGAGGTCTGCGGGTCGCCGCGGTGCATCGACAGCCCGAGGCCGAAGTGCGTGTCGTGGTAGAGATTCGCACCCGTCGAGATGATCCAGTCCACGAAGCCCGCCTCGATGAGCGGGATGATGCTCGACATCCCCAGCCCCGCGGGCGTGAGCGCACCGGTGAGCGTGAGCCCAACCGTGCACGTGGGGTCGAGCATCTTCTCAGTGAAGAGCTGGCAGGCCTCGCGCAGGCGACCGGAATTGTACGACTGGAAACAGCCCTCGACGAGCTGCACGACTGTCTCCGTGCCGTCGATCTTGCGCGGGTCGATCTTGCGGCCGCGCAGGAACGGACTCGCCGCCTTGGTGCCGACCTTCGCGCTCTTCGCCTCACGCTGCTCGGCGGCCTTCTTCTGCGCCGACTTGTTGCCGGCCGCGCTGGCGCGCTTGCCGTTGCCGTGGCGCGAGGCCTTGAAGCCTCCGCGTGCGCGATCGCTGTCCTTCTTCGCGGCCATCTCGTTCGTCTCCGCCCGCTCGCGGGCTCAGGGTAAGTCGTGCGGATGGAAAGATAGCGGTACTATTGCGGAATGCCGACTCGTGCACAGCACCTCTTGCTCGTGGGCGCGGTGATCGTCGCCCCGCTCTTCGCCGAAGCGCTCTCCGCGCAGCGCCGCCCTCCGACGACGGGAGCCTTCACCGTTGAGGAGACGACCATTGGCGAGATCCACGCCGCGCTCCGCGCCCAGCGCATCACCTGCCGCCAGCTCGTCCAGCGCTACCTCGACCGCATTGACGCGCTCGACCGCCGCGGGCCGGCGCTCAACACGATGGTCGTGCTCAACACGGCCGCGCTTGCCACCGCCGACTCGCTCGACGCCGTGCAGCGCCGCGGCGCGGCGCTCGGTGCGCTGCACTGCATCCCGATGATCGTGAAGGACAACTTCGAGACGCAGGACCTGCAGACCACCGCGGGTTCGCTCGCCTTGAAAGGCTGGATCCCGCGCCGCGACGCCACACAGGTCGCACGCATCCGCGCGGCCGGCGCCGTCATCCTCGGGAAGTCGAACCTCGCCGAGTGGGCGTTCTCGCCGTACGAGACGGTGAGCTCGATCCTGCCGGGCTACACGAAGAATCCCTACGCGCTCGATCGCGTGACCGCCGGCTCGAGCGGCGGCACCGCCGCCGCCGTGGCCGCCAACCTCGGCGCCGTCGGGCTCGGCACCGACACCGGGAACTCCATTCGCGGCCCGTCCGCGCACCAAGCCCTCGTGGGGATTCGCTCGACGATGGGCCTCACCTCGCGCGCGGGCGTTGTGCCGCTCAACAACGAGGCCGACATCGCCGGCCCGATGGCACGCACGATGACTGATGCCGTCGAAGTGTTTCAGGTGATTGCCGGCGAGGATCCCGAGGACCCGGTCACGGCGCAGAGCCGCGGGCATCGCGAGGCGGACTACCGGCGCTTCCTGCAGCGCGATGGGCTCCGGGGCGCGCGCATCGGCGTGCTGCGGCAGGCCTACGATCGCCTGACGCTCGATCCGGAAGTCGCGACCGTCTTCGCCGCCGCGCGCGAGGAGCTCCGGCGCGCCGGCGCGACGGTCATCGACTCGGCGATGGTTCCCTCGCTGGACTCCATCCTTGGGCTGGCACGTGGCTGCAATCGCTTCCGCGCGGACCTCGAGGGTTACTTTGCCGCGCGCGGCGAAGGCGCGCCGGTGAAGACGGTCGAGCAGATCCTGCGCAGCGGTGCGTACCATCCGCTGGCACAAGTGCGGCTGCAACAAGCGGCGGCGGTGACGTTACCGCCAGACTCGATCGCCGGCTGCCGCGACCGAGCGAAGCTACGCGACGCGTTGCGCGCCGCCGTCACGTCGCTGATGGATTCCCTGCGCCTCGACGCACTCGTGTATCCGACCTGGAGCAACGTGCCGCGGCTGATCGGCGATCTCAACACGCCGCACGGCGACAACAGTCAGCTCTTCTCGCCACTCACGGGCTTCCCGGCGCTCACCGTGCCGATGGGCTGGACGCGCGGCGGCACACTGCCCGCCGGCCTCACCTTCTTCGGGCGGATGTGGAGTGAGGGGACGCTGATCCGACTGGGTTTCAGCTACGAACAGGCGACGCGTCATCGGCGCGCGCCCGCTTCTTCGCAGTTCTGAGCTGCAGCTGATACGCCTCGGACACCACACGAGCCGCCTCGCTCGGATCGTCCGTCACCACCATCAAGTCCATATCCCCCGGCGAGATCTTGCGCTCGGCGAGCACACGCGAGCGAATCCAGCGCACGAGCCCGGCCCAATAGTGCGTCCCGAACAGCACGACGGGGAACTGTGAAATCTTCCCGGTCTGGATCAGCGTCAACGCCTCGAAGAGTTCGTCGAAGGTACCGAAGCCGCCCGGGAAGATGATGAACGCGCTCGAGTACTTGATGAACATCGTCTTCCGCACGGCGAAGTAGCGGAAGCTCACCAGCGTGTCCACGTACGGGTTCGCGCCCTGCTCAAACGGCAGCTCGATGTTGCAGCCGTAGGACGGCGCGCCGGCGAGCTTGGCGCCCTTGTTGGCCGCCTCCATAATGCCGGGCCCTGCACCGGTGATGATGCTGAAGCCCTGCGCGCCGAGCAGGCGAGCGGTCTCGACGGCAGCGAGGTACTGCGGATCGTCGGGGTGCGTGCGCGCCGAACCGAAGATGGAAACGCCCTTCTCGATGGCAGCGAGCTTGTCGAAGCCCTCGATGAACTCCGAGGTTATGCGCATCACGCGCCACGGATCGGTCGCGCGGAAATCGCTGCGCGGGCCGCCGTACTGCAACAGCCGCTGGTCTTCGGTCAGCGCCCAGGAGAAGTCGCCGATGGAGTCGTCCGTCGCGGACCGCGGCAGCATCTCTTCCTTCACGACGGCAAACTGGCCGGAGGCGCGGAACCCCTCATCCATCCGCGCCTTGAGTCCGGCGATCGCGTCGTGTTCGGCGGCGGCGAGGCGGGCGACGTCGGCACGCGCACCCGAAGCGGTGCGCGCCGGCTTGGCGGCCTTCGTGCGGGCGCCGTTCTTCTTGCCGGCGGACGCTGGCTTTTTCGCTTTCCGTTTGGATGGCATCGGGCTTGAAGTTTACGTTCACGTGTGACGCTCTGCATCATCGTCGCCGACGGCGCCCGCCCGGACACCCTGTTTGGGGCGATGGACGCCGGCCACCTGCCCGCACTCGACGCGCTGCGCCGCACGGGCAGTGCGCACACGGTTACGAGCGTGTTTCCCTCGGTGACGGGTAGCGCGTACACGCCGTTCCTCCTCGGGCTGCACCCCGGGCGCGCGGGCCTGCCGGGCCTCCGATGGTACGACCGCTCCCGCCGCGCGACGCTCTGGCCGGCGCACGCCCGCAGCTACGTCGGCATCGGCGGAATGCGCGCTGACGGCGACCTCACGACTGACTTCCGCACGCTGTTTGAGCACGAGCCGCGTTCGCTCGGTGCGTTCACGTATGTCGGCCGCGGGCTCGACGCCGAGCGGCGCATCGGTCAGGGCTGGGCATTCGGCGCGCGAATGGCGTGGACGCACTTCCGCGGCGACCGCGAGGGCTGGGCGCGGTTCGACCGATGGCTTGGCGAGGAGTTTTGCCGTCGCATACGCGTGCAGCGGCCACGCGTGGCGTTCCTCGCGCATCCCGGCGTGGACAAGCGCTCGCACCAGTTTGGGCAGGCCTCGCGCGAGGTGCTCGACGCGCTCCGCACGGTGGACGGCACCGTCGCACAACTGCAGGACGACGCCGCGCGCGGGCTGCACGACGGTGAGCTCGAGATCTGGATCGTGTCGGATCACGGACATCAGGACGTGCACACGCACGAGGACCTCGCGGGGCTGGTCGCGTCGTGGGGATTCAGCGTGCGCGCGCATCCGTGGGTGTTCCGTGGCCGCGACGTGGCGGTGATGGTGAGTGGCAACGCGATGGCGCACCTGTACGTCGAGCTCAAGCAGCGGACATCGCCCGGCTGGGCTGCACTCAGGGCACGTTGGACGCCGCTGCTCGAGCTGCTGCTCGGGCGCGAGTCGGTGGATCTCGTGCTGCTCCCGCTTGGGGGTGCGCAGTGCGAGGTGCACGCGCGCGGCCGCGGTTCGGCTCGCGTCCTCCGTGATCGAGACGGCCGCCTACACTACCGTCGGGAAAGCGGAGATCCGCTGCAGCTCCGTGAGGATCTCGTCGGCCTCAGCGACGACGAGGCCTGGGCGCGCACACTCCAACACACGTATCCCGACGCGCTCACACAGATTCTCGCCATCGCGACGGCCGCGCGCGCAGGGGATCTCGTCGTCTCCGCGACACCGGGCTGGGACCTGCGCGCGCGGTGGGAGCCGATTCTGCACCGCAGCGGACACGGTGCACTGCACCGCGACCAGATGTGCGTACCGCTGCTGATGTCACGCGCCGCGCGTACCGTGCCGCGGCGCACGACGGACGTATTCCCGAGCGCGCTTACGGCGCTGGGTCGTCCAGTGCCACCGGGGCTGGACGGGGCATCGTTTCGCTGACGGCGAGCAACGCCTTGAGCTGCGCCGCGAGTGCGCGCTGCCGCTCGCGCAGCGGCTCCAGCGCATCGCCGAGGACGCGCCGGAGCAGATAGCGCCGAATCGCGGTCCACATTGCCTGGCGCCTCTCGCCCACGGCGAGCGCGGCGAACGCCCACACGGGCTGCACGATTGCACTGAGCACGCCGGCCGCGAAACCGAACCGCCATCCGATCGCGACGGACGTGACGAGCGCCCAAATGGGGAACGCCACCGCGCCCACCAGCACGCGGTGGGTGACCACCGTGTCATCGCCCTCGCGCGCAGCCGTCCAGTTCGCGCCGATCACCGATACCTGCTTGGGCACCCAGAAGAACACGGCCCCGAGCGCAGAGATGGGCAGCAGCGGGACGAGCGGCAGGCGACGCAGGAGCCACGACGCGGCCTGTGCCGTCGTGATGCGCGCGGTGAGATCGGTAGGCGTAAGTCCGTAGCGGCGGAGTGCGCGTGCGTGCTCTCGAAGCGCGTTGGCCGTCTCCTGCCAGTCGGCGGAGGGCGGCGCGCCCGCAGCGCCGGTGCCCTGACTCGCACGCAGGAGCTGCAGTGCCTCGGCGGTCACGCGCAGCCGCTCCACCTCCGCGGCCGGATCTTCGTCGGCACCAAACTCCGCGCGCCAGACGCCCTCGGCGGTCCGCACGAGCGGTTCGTCTTCCCAGGCCTCGAGGTTCACTGACACGCGCCGCATCGCCTGCTCGATGCGATCGGTGAGCACGCGCACGGCGCCGCGGTGCGCAGTGTCGAGCGGCAGATCGGACCAATCAAAGGTCTCGCCGATGATCACGTGCGCCTCGGAACGGAACGCATCGCGATCACGAAACACGAGTCCGACGGCAATGATCGGAAACGACTGGCCCAGCTGCTGCGCCGCGCCGATCGCAATGCGCGCCGCGCCCGTCTTGAGCGGCGCGAGTCGTGAGGCCGAGTGCGAGATGCCCTCGGGGAAAATGCCGACCACGTCGCCCTGGGCGAGCACGCGATGCACGTCGCGGAACGAATCAAGGTTCTGCGCGACCAGCGAGGGATCATCCTGCTGGCGATACACGGGCACGGAACCGACGCCGCGAATCAGCCAGCCGATGAGCGGATGCGTGAACAGCGGCGCCTTGGCGAGGAAGCGCACCTTCCGGCCAGCGGTCGCGGCCACGAGCGCCGGATCCACCAGCGAATTGTTGTGGTTCGCGACAATCAGAACCGGTCCCGTGGCCGGCAAACGTGCCCCCGCCACGCTGACCCGGTAGTAGGACCGAGTCAGGACTTCCGAGAGCAGCGGCATCGCGCGGTAGGCCCACATCGGCCCGAAACCTAGCGGCCGTGTCACGATGGAGTGACCTTCGTCACCCCCCGCCGCCAGCGGCATCTATGT
>CAYPYY010000069.1:9389-14497 GCA_964414995.1 uncultured Gemmatimonas sp. | reverse complement strand
ACGCCGCGCTGGGCTTCAATGCGAGCGATACCGTGCTTGGCGACGACGCCACGGCCGTGGTCGCCGCGCTTCGCGCCGACGCCAAGGTGGTGGCGCCGCCGGTGCGCACGCCGGCGGTCATTGCCGCCGACGTGATGGCGATGTTGGACCGCGCGCTCTCCGTGGCGCGCGCCGGCGATGCGACCGCTGCTGGCGACCTCGCGTTCGATGCCTACGTCGCATTCGAGCCGCTGGAGGCCACGGTGCGCGGTCGCGACCCGGGCCTCGTTGCGCTGCTCGAGCGCCACTTTGCGGACTTCAAGGGTGCGGTGCAGGGCGGAGACCTCGCCGGCGCGACCACCGCGCGCGCGCGGATTGCCGGTGGGTTGCCGCAGGTCGTCGAGCGGGCCGAGCGTCCGGCGAGTGCGTGGACGGCGTTCTTTGAGTCGTTGCTGATCATTCTGCGCGAAGGATTCGAGGCGATCCTGATCGTCGGCGCGGTGATTGCCTTCCTCGTGCGCACGGGCAACCAGGGACGCGTGCGCGAGGTCTGGACGGGTGTGTGGCTGGGCGTGGCGGCGAGTGCGGTGCTCGCCGTGCTGCTGCGCACCGCGCTGGCCAACGCGCCGGCGAGCCGCGAGGTGATCGAGGGTGCCACGATGCTCGTGGCCGTCGCCGTGCTCTTCTCGGTGAGCTATTGGTTGCTCACGAAGGTCGAAGTGGCCGCGTGGCAGAAGTTCATCCGCGAGCAGGTGGGCTCTGCCCTCACCTCCGGCCGTGCGACGGCGCTGGCGTTCGTGGCCTTCCTCGCGGTGTTCCGCGAGGGCGCGGAGACGGCGCTCTTCTATCAGGCACTCCTCGCGCGCGGACCGCAGACGCTGCCGCCGATGCTCGGGGGTCTCGTGCTAGGCTCGCTGCTGCTCGTCGTGCTCTGGATCGCGATTCAGCGTTTCGGCGTGCGCATCCCGCTGCGCGGATTCTTTGGCACGACGAGCGGCCTGCTGTACTTGCTGGCCTTCATCTTTATGGGCAAGGGTCTGCGGGAGCTGCAGGAGGGGAACCTGCTGTCCATCACGCCCATCGAACACGGCCCATACGTCGGCGCGCTCGGCATCTTCCCGAGCGTCGAGACGCTGGCGGGGCAGGGACTGCTCG
Source organism: uncultured Gemmatimonas sp. (assembly GCA_964414995.1). Lineage (GTDB taxonomy): Bacteria > Gemmatimonadota > Gemmatimonadetes > Gemmatimonadales > Gemmatimonadaceae > Pseudogemmatithrix. The sequence continues at coordinate 13,363 of CAYPYY010000069.1, read as the reverse complement.
TGCTGCTGGCGCTCGTCGCCGTGGCGGCGACGTTGTGGCCCCGCAAGTCGCGGCACGGCGCGGTTGCGACGGTCGCGGCAACCAAGGGCGACTGACTCCGCGCTGACGACGTTGGGAGAACGGGGGGCGTCTGGCACCAGACGCCCCCCGATTCCGTAGGGGAGGCCTGCCAACCTTTCCGAAGGTCGGCGTGTCGAACCGTGGTCCCAACCCTCCCGCCTATGTTCTCGAAGTCGCTCGTCGTCGCCGTGGCGCTCGTGTGTTGCGCCGCGCCTGTTCTCGCGCAGGCCCCCGCTGGATCGATGGCCGATCCGGGCGACCCGCGCCCCGGTGCCGTCCCGATGCGCGCCACGGCGACCACGGCCGGTGCCGCCCGCACGAACAACCCGCCCGTCATTGACGGCAAGGACAACGACGAGGCGTGGCGTAGCGCGCCCGTCATTGACCAGTTCCTCGAGTACGAGCCGAACACCGGCGCCGAGCCGAGATTCCGCACCGAAGTACGCATCCTCTACGACGACCGCTACCTCTATATCGTCGGCCGGATGTACGATCCGCGCCCCGACTCAATCATCTCGCTGCTCAGCCGCCGCGACGTGCGCACGGAGAGCGAGCAGCTCAAGCTGGTCATCGACTCCTATCACGACCGCCGCACGGCCTTCCAGTTCATCCTGAACCCGGCGGGCGTCAAGCGCGACTTCTACGTCTACAACGACCAGGTCGAGGACGGGACCTGGGACGCCGTGTGGGACGGGATGTCCTCCGTGGACTCGCTGGGCTGGGTCGCCGAGTTCCGCATTCCGTTCAGCCAGATGCGATTCGCGGACCTGGATCAGCACACGTTCGGGCTGCTCATCGTCCGCGACGTCGCCCGCACGCGGCAGCGCATCTCGTGGCCGCTGTATCACCGCAACCGTCAGGGCTACGTGTCGCAGGCCGGTGAGGTCACCGGCATCTCGCGCATCCCGCAGCCCACGCGACTCGAGGTGCTGCCGTATGTGGTGACGCGCAACGTCACGCGGCTCAACACGGCGGGCGACTGGACACACCCGCAGGAACAGACCGTCGGCGCCGACGTGAAGTGGGGCGTGACGTCGAACCTCACGCTGGATGCGACGCTCAATCCCGACTTCGGCCAGGTCGAGGCCGACCCGGCGGTGCTCAACCTCTCGGCGTTCGAGCAGTTCTTCGAGGAGCGGCGCCCGTTCTTCCTCGAGGGCGCAGGCATCTTCAACTTCCGCACGGCGTGCAACGACATTGAATCGGGCTGCCGCGGGCTCTTCTACTCGCGCCGCATTGGTCGCTCGCCAGCGCTGAGCAGCGTGTATTCGTCGCCGTACAACAATGCATTCACGCGGGTGATCGGCGCGGGCAAGATGTCCGGTCGGCTCGCCAATGGACTGAACATCGGCGTGCTGAACGCCGTGACCGCCGAGGAACTCGGCGGCGGTGGCCGCACGATTGAACCGGCGTCGAACTATGCCGTTGTGCGAATGCTGCAGGATCTCAACAACGGGCAGAGCGGCGTGGGAGCGATGTTCACCGCCGTCAACCGCTCGCTGAATGCCGACACGCGCGCCTTCCTGCGCGGCGAGGCGTACACCGGCGGCGTGGACTTCCGGCACCGCTTCTTCGGCAACAACTACGAGCTGTCGGGCTCGGTCAGCGGCAGTCTCGTGCGCGGTTCGCAGGAGGCCATTGCCGCCACCCAGCGCGACGGCGTGCACCGCTACCAGCGCCGCGACGACAACCTCGAGTACGATCCCACGCGCACTTCGCTCACCGGCAACGCGCAGCGGTTCACGGTGGCCAAGTTCGGCGGTGGGTTCACGCGCTGGCAGTTGATTTACGAGCGCTTCTCACCGGGCTTCGAGTCCAACGACCTCGGCTTCCAGCAGCGGGCGGACTACCAGCTGTTTGGGGCCTGGGGACAGCTGCAGTTCATCCAGCCGACCAATTGGTACCGCCGGCTCATCGCGAACTTCAGCACCTTCGACACTTGGACCGCCGACGGGATGCCGACGCGTTTTGGCCTGAACACCAACGCGCACGTGGAGCTGCCGAACACGCACTGGCTGCACCTCGGGTTCAACGGGGAGCTCCCGGGCACGTTCGACGACCGCAGCGCGCGCGGTGGCGTGGCGTTCCGACGCGCGTCCACGGTGTCAATGTTCGCCGGCTGGGAAGGTGATCGTCGCGTGTGGCACACGCCGGTGGTGTTCTTCGGCCTGTGGGCGGGTGACGAGTGGGCGTCGCGGGGTGGCTGGCTGGAGACCGGCTACCAGATGCGTGCGGGCTCGCAATTCAGTGCGAGCCTCGGTGTGAACGTGAGCCGCAGTCTCAACGACTCGCAGTGGCTCACGAACTACGGCGACGTCACCTCTGACACCGCGCACATCACGTTCGCGCAGCTCGATCAGTGGACCGTCGGCGTGGTCTCGCGCCTCAACTACACGGTGACGCCGAATCTCTCGATCCAGGTGTACGCGCAGCCGTTCGCGTCCATCGGCGACTACACGGAGTGGAAGGAGCTCACGGACACGCCGCGCGCCCGCGACTATGCGGATCGCTTCCAGCCCTACGGCGGCGGTGCGGACCCGGGCGGCGTGAACTTCAAGCAGCTGCGCACGAACACGGTGCTCCGCTGGGAGTACCGGCCGGGCTCGATCCTCTTCCTCGTGTGGCAGCAGGGCCGCGATGGGTTCACGCAGGACCCGACGGGCTTCCAGTTCGGACGGGCGATGGAAGATCTGTTCGCGCTGCACCCGAACAACACCTTCCTGCTCAAGTTCTCCTACTGGTTCAATCCGTAGGAGAGCAGGCCCGCGTCGACGGCCGCGTTACGCGGCCGTCGCGCGCTCGCGGTTTGACCGCGCGTACATCCACGCCGCGCCGCCGAGCGCAAAGACGATGGCAATCACCTGGGCCATCGTCAGCGCACCGAAGAAGCGATCGTCCTTGGCGCGGAAGAACTCGACGATGAACCGCTCGAGGCCGGCGAGCACGCAGTAGGCGCCGAAGAGCCAACCCGCGGCGTGGCGATGATTGCGCAGCCGCCAGAGGATGAAGAACATCACGACGCCCATCGCCGTCTCGTAGAGCTGCGTGGGGTGCACGGCGAGCACCTCATTGGGCGGAAGGTTCTCGTAGCCCTTCACGCCGAACTGCTGCACGAGGTTCTGCACGGTGCTCGGCGGCGCGCCCTCGGGGAACGCCACGGCGAGCGGACCATCCCACGGACGGCCGTAGTCGTCACCGACAGCCCAGCATCCGCTACGCCCGACTGCGTACGCGGCAGCGAGGCCTGGGGCGGTGGCGTCGCTCACATCGCTGAACCGCGCCTTCTTGTACCAGATGGTGCCCGCGGACGCGACAATGCCGCCAATGAGGCCGCCCCAGAACACAAAGCCGGCGCGCGAGAAGATCGCGGACGGGTCGCCGGTGAGGATGGCGTAGTAGAGCTTGGCCCCGAGCAGCCCGCCGATGACGGCGGCGACGGTGACATCGCCCATAATGTTCGGGTCTTGGCCGCGGGCCTCGAGGTTCTCGCTCGCGATGATCTGGCCGATGACGAAGGCGAGCAGCATTGCGACACCGAAGCCGGTGAGCTGCAGCGGACCAAAGTCGTAGGCGAAGGGAACGTGGCTGACCATACGTGGGAATATGAGTTGCTGCGCGGGGGTGCGTTAGGCGTTCGTCGCGCCGATGAGGCCGGGGATGGGGCGGGAGGCGAAGGCGTTGAGACTCCAATGGTCGCGCTTGCCCTGCTCGGCGTGATACAAGGCGGCGGCGGCGATCATTGCGGCGTTGTCGGTGGCGAGGCGCGGGGACGGCGAGAATACCTGAGCGCCTTCCTTTGCGGCGGCGTGTTGCATCGCCGCAGTGAGGGCCGCGTTGCAGGCGACGCCTCCGCCGAGGACGATGCGCTTCCGTCCGAATGCGTTGGCGGCGCGGATGGTCTTGGCGACGAGGGT
>CAYPYY010000069.1:0-9289 GCA_964414995.1 uncultured Gemmatimonas sp. | reverse complement strand
CGATGCGCTTCCGTCCGAATGCGTTGGCGGCGCGGATGGTCTTGGCGACGAGGGTGTCTACCAATGCGTCCTGGAAGCCGCGGGCGATGTGGGCCTTCTCGGCGTCCAAGTCTGTTGCGGCCTTCGTGGCCAAGAGCACGGCGGTCTTGAGGCCGCTGAACGACACATCGTAGTAGTCGGGGTCGCCTGGCTGCTGGCCGGCGTTCAGCATCGGGCGCGTGAACCGGTGACGCTTGGGGTCGCCGCTGCGGGCGAGCTCCTCGAGGTGGCGACCGCCCGGGTACGGGAGTCCGAGGAGCTTGGCGCACTTATCGAATGCTTCGCCGGCGGCGTCGTCGCGCGTGCGGCCGAGCAGGCGGTACTCGCCCCACGCGGGGACGTCCACGAGCAAGGTGTGGCCGCCGGAGACGAGCAGTGCAGTGAATGGCGGAACGGCATCGGCGTGCTCGAGTGCCGTCGCAAACAGATGGCCTTCCATATGGTGCACGCCAATCACCGGCTTGCCCGTGGCGTAGGCGAGTGACTTGGCGTAGCTCACACCGACCAGCAGGGCGCCGACGAGACCCGGCGCGTGCGTCACGGCGATGGCGTCAATCTGCTCAAGTGATGCGTGCGCGTCGGCGAGTGCGCGCTCCGTGACCGGTACGACCGCCGTGAGATGCTCGCGCGACGCGATCTCCGGCACCACGCCGCCGAACACGCGGTGGATGTCCTGCGAGAGGATGACAAGCGACTCAAGCGTCGGCGCGCGGGCAGGGCCGCGCACGACGGCTGCCGACGTCTCGTCGCAGGAGCTCTCGATGGCGAGGATGCGAAGTTCGCTCATACGCTGTCCGCCGCGCAGCTCACGGCGCGGCGTCCTCGGTCACTGCGGCCGTGGCTCGGCGAGGAGCCGCTCGAGGAACGCGATGTTCGCAGGACTCGCCCAGTCGTCGGCGCCAATCACGCGGCGACGCACGCGGCCGTCACGGCCGATGATAAACGTCTCGGGCACGCCGGTGGTCTGGTACTGCCGCTGAATTGTGCCGGGCGCGTCGTGGAGGATCTCGAAGCTGAGCTTGAGCTCCTCGCTGAACTCCTTGATGCGCGTTTCCATCCCCGCCACATCCACGCTCACCGCGACGATGCGCAGGCCCTTGGGGCCCAGGCGCTCCTCGAGGCGCTGCATCGAGGGCATCTCCACGCGGCAGGGTCCGCACCACGTGGCCCAGATGTTCAGCAGCACGACGTCGCCCTTGTAGTCCTCGATGCCCTTGGCCACCGAGCCCTCGGCGAGCGGCACCGCGCTGAAGTCTGGCGCATCCGAGCCGATCTTCAACGGAAAGAGCTCGGCGCCCAACTGCGTGGTCGTGAGAAACAGCCCGCCGCCCAACAGGGCCACGAGCACACCGACGATCACCCACTGCACGCGGTTGGTCACTCTGGTGCAGCGGAGCGCATCACGCCTGTTCGGAGCAGAGCGCGCGCAGGGCGCGAATCTCCGCCACGGGGTCCTTGGCCGAGAACACGGCGTTGCCCGCGACGAAGGTGTCAGCGCCGGCGCGCCAGCACGAGGCGATGGTGTCGCGCGCGATGCCGCCATCAATCTCGAGCACCGCGCGCGACCCCGCGGCGTCGAGCATCTGCCGCGCCCGCGCGACCTTATTAACCGACGCCTGAATGAACTTCTGCCCGCCGAAGCCCGGGTTCACGCTCATAATGAGCAGCAGGTCGAGGTCCGCGGCGACTTCGCGCAGCGTCTCCAGCGGCGTGCTCGGGTTGAGCGTCGCTCCGGCCTTGGCCCCGAGCTCCTTGATGCGCATCAGTTGGCGATGCAGGTGCGGTGCGGCTTCGACGTGAATGGTGATCGTGTCGGCGCCGGCCTGCACAAAGGGCTCGAAGTACTTCTCGGGCTCCACCACCATCAGGTGGCAATCGAGCGGCAGCTTGGTGAGGCGCTTGCAGGTCTCGATCACCTTCGCGCCGAACGTGAGGTTGGGCACGAACACACCATCCATCACGTCCACGTGCAGCCAGTCGGCGCCGCCGTCCTCGAGCATCGCGAGGTCTTCGCGCAGCTTGCCGAAGTCCGCTGACAGCAGCGAGGGTGCGATGCGCACGGTCTTGGACGGCATCAGGCGTTGCCCCGACGCAGACGCGCCGCGAACGATCCGTCGGCGCCGTGCCGCTGCGGCAGCACGCGCAGGCGTCCGGCGTCGAGCACCGACTCGGGCACGGTGCCCGCCGGCGGCGGCTCGAGTGTCCAGCCCGGATGGTCGGCCAGGAAGGCCTCGACCTGCGCGTCGTTCTCCTCGGGCTCGAGCGAGCAGGTGGAGTAGATGAGCAGGCCGCCGGGCTTCACGCACTGCGCTGCACCGCGCAGCACGGCGCGCTGGGCGGCGCTCATCACCGCGAGGTCACTCGTGCGCAGACGCCAGCGTGCATCGGGATGCCGACGGAACGTGCCGGTGCCCGTGCACGGTGCATCCACGAGTACGGCATCGAACTCGCCGAGGCTGCCATCGCGGGCGTCGGCGACGACGGCATCCACGTTGTCGAGTTCGAGGCGCTCGATAGTCTCGATCACGCGGGTGATGCGGGCCTCGCTGGCGTCGGCGGCAGTCACGTGCGCGGCGGTGCGGGAGAGCTCGACGCTCTTGCCACCCGGCGCCGCGCAAAGGTCGGCGACCTGCGCGCCCGCCGGTACGGCCGCGTAGCGCGTTACGAGCGTGGCGGCGGGATCCTGCACGAAGCAATGCCCCTGCTGGAACGCGCCGAGTGCGGTGAGCACCGTTCCGGCGCCGAGCGTGAGCGAGTCTTCGACCAGCGGCGCATCGGCCACCGCCACGCCCGACGACTCGAGCATTGCCTCGAGTTGCTCGCGCACCACGCCCCAGGGGCGCACGATGAGCGGCGCCTCACGGTTGTTGGCCTCAAGCAGGGCGCGCGTTTCGTCGGCGCCCCAGCGTGCCACCCAGCGCGCCACGAGCCAGCGCGGGTGCGAGTACTCGATCGCGAGGGCTTCCACTGGATCAGTCGGCAGCGCGGCCGCCAAGTCCTCGCGCTCGCGGTCGAGACGACGCAGCACGGCATTCACGAGCTTGCTCGCACCGAGTCCGTGCCGCTGCTTTGCCAGCTCGACGGTCTGTGCGATGGCGGCGTAGGCGGGCACGCTACCCATATGAAAGAGCTGGTACACGCCGAGCCGCAGCAGATCGGCGAGGTCGGCGTCGAGGCGCGCGATGCCACCGCGCACGCGTGGGGCGAGCAGATGGTCGAGCCAGCCGCGCTTGCGCAGCATCCCCCAGACCAGTTCCTGCGTCCAGCGCCGATCGCGCGCATCGAGCTCCGCGGCGCGGCGGTCAAACGCGGCGTCGAGGAGGAGTCCGGTGCGGAGGTCCGCCAGGGTGTCGGCGGCGGCAACGCGAGCGTCGGTCACGAGCGGGAGGGTGCTGGGCATACCCTCGAAAGATAGTCGGTCGGGGGAGGCCGGACCCTAGTCGGCGCCCTGCCAGACATCGCCCACGGCGACCCCGCGCCCTTGCGCCCAGTCGAGCGCGGCCACGCGGCGTCGGCCTGCAGGATGCACGGTCTCGACCGCCACGCCGCCTGTGCCGCAGGCGATGACCATTCCCATCTCGCCGACCTCCAGCACCTCGCCTGGCTCGCCGCGGCGATCCGTGAGCACGCGCACGCCGAATAGCCGCGTCTCGGTCTCGCGCACAACGCCCCACGCACCGGGCCGCGGATCGAACGCGCGAATCGCGCGCGCGACCTCCACCGCACTGCGCCGAAAGTCGAGCCGCGCCATCGCCCGATCGATCTTCGGCGCATAGGTGGCCAGCGCTTCGTCCTGTGGCCGCTCGGCGATTGCGCCGAGCTCCAAGAGTGCGAGTGCCTCCACAATCGCCTCGGCGCCAAGTTCCGACAGGCCCTCGGTGAGTTCACCGCCGGTGATGTCGTCACGCAGCGAGACGCGCGCCTCGTGCAGCACCGGGCCCGCGTCGAGCTGGAGCACCATTCGCTGGATGCTGATGCCCGTATCCGCATCGCCGGCGAGGATCGCGGCTTGGATCGGTGCCGCACCACGCCAACGTGGCAGCAGGGACGCGTGAATGTTCACAGTGCCGCGGCGCGGCAGATCAATCACGTCCTGCTTGAGGATGTGGCCATACGCCACGACGACGCTGATGTCCGGATCGAGCGCGCGCAGCGCCGCGAGGAACTCCTCGCCGCGAGGACGATCGGGTTGCAGGACGGGGATTCCTTCGGCGAGCGCAATCTCCTTCACCGGTGGCGGCACCAGCGTGGAGCGCGAGCGGCCCTGCGGACGATCTGGTTGCGTGACGACGCCGACGACGTCGTGTCCCTCGCCGATCAGCGCGCGCAGCGACGGCGCGGCGAAGTCCGGTGTGCCCCAGAAGAGCACGCGCATCTAGAGGTCCGTCGGCGACTCCGCGCCTTCGCGTTTCGCCTCGCTGTCGCCGGGCTTGAGCACGCGCCAGAGGTCGGGATACTTCTGCTTCTCGTCCTCCCAGGTGTTCAGCGCGCGGCGCCGGTTCAGGAACGAGAGGTGGTCAATGAACAGCTTGCCGTCGAGATGATCGAGCTCGTGCTGCAGGCACACGGCCAGGAGTTCCGTGCCCTCGACCTCGATGGGCTGCCCGTCGAGCCCGAGCGCGCGGACCTTCACATAGGCCGAGCGCTCGACCCAGCCAAAGACCTCGGGGATCGAGAGGCAGCCCTCTTCCCACTTGATCTTGCCCTCGCGCGCGACGATCTCGGGATTGAACAGCGCCACGGAGACGTCGTCCACCTCGACGACGCAGAGTCGCTCCGTGCGACCAACCTGCGGTGCGGCGAGTCCCACGCCCTGCGCGGCGCGCATCGTGTCGAACATATCGGCCGCGAGCTGGCGCAGCTCATCCGTCACTTCCGTCACCGGCGTGGTGACTTGGCGCAGGATGGGCTGCCCGAGTACGGTGATGGGCAGGACCGCCATCGTGCTTACGCCGTGGTCTCGGCTTCGCCGACGGACGCGATGCGGGCGCGCGTCACGATAAGCTTGGACTCGCCGCTCTTGATCGTGATGTGGTCGCTGAGCGAGGTGACGGGCTGGCCGTCCTTCAGCGACTCCTTGATGTGCACGACCTCGCCGACGATGCCGCCGGCGGTGACGATGCGGTCGCCCTTCTTGATGGCGAGGATCGCGGCCTCGTGCGCCTTCCGCTGCTTCTGCTGCGGACGGATCATCAGGAAGTAGAAAATCGCGAAGATGGCGCCGATCTGGAACAGAAACGGCGCGAGCGAGGCACCGCCGCCGGTGGCGGGCGCGGCCTGCGCGAAGATCAGATGCAGTGCGTGCATAGCGAGAGGGGGTGGAGCGGAGGGTCAAGGCGTCCGGGGGACAACGCCCTGAAAGCTAATCAGGCCAGCAGCATCGCATCGCCGTAGGAATAGAACCGATACCCCTCTCGGATGGCCGTTTCGTAGGCGTGCATCGTGAGGTCGTAGCCAGCGAAGGCGGCCACGAGCATCAGCAGGGTGCTCCGCGGCAGATGGAAGTTCGTGATCAGGAGGTCAGCCGCGCGCACGACCTGCGGCGGACGGATGAAGATGCGCGTCTCGCCGCTGCCGGCGTGGTATCGCTGGTCGGCTCCGTAGCAGCTTTCGAGCGTGCGCAACGCCGTGGTGCCCACGGCGCAGACGCGCGCGCCGCGCTCACGCGTCGCATTCAACAGGTCCGCGGTCGCGCCGGGAACGTCGTACCACTCCTCGTGCATCTCGTGCGCGGCGGGGTCGTCCACTTCAACGGGCTTGAACGTGCCCGCCCCCACGTGGAGAAGCACCTCTGCGCGCTGCACACCCTGTGCGGCCAGCGTGGCCAGGAGCTCCGGCGTGAAGTGCAGTCCGGCCGTCGGCGCGGCGACCGAGCCCTCCTCGCGCGCGTACACCGTTTGGTAACGCTCGGTATCGGCACCTTCGTCGGCCCGCGCGATATAGGGCGGCAGCGGTACGTGACCGTGCTGCGCAATCGCGGCGCGCTCGGCGTTGCGATCAGCCGAGGGCGCGCCGTCCACGGTGAGTCTCACCAACCGCGTTCCACGATCCGTCGGCGCGCCCATCGTGGCGCGGAAGCCCGCCGCAAACGTGACCACGCGCCCGGGCTTGAGTTTGTTGCCGGGCTGCACCATCGCCTCCCACTGGCCGTCGCTCGCTTCGCGCAGCAGCAACACCTCGGCGCCCGCCCCCGAGTCGCGCGTGCCGAGCAGGCGCGCGCGGAACACGCGCGTGGTGTTGAGCACAATCGCGTCGCCCGCACGGAGAAACTGCGGCAGGTCGCTAAAGCGATGGTGGGCGAGCGTGCCGGCGCGTCGGTCCACGACCATCAGCCGGCTTTCGTCGCGGCGCTGCGCAGGCACCTGCGCGATCCGCTCGCTCGGGAGCGCGAAGTCGTAGTCGGCGGTGCGGAGTCCGCGGGACATCGTGGTGGTGTGTGGCGTGAGTCGCTTGGCGCCCGAGGCATCGGGCGCGAGGACTAGAACAGATCGGCCTGCGGGTCCGCCGTACGCGGCGGCGGCGTGTAGCCCAGGTGGCGGAACGCCTGCGCAGTCGCCACGCGGCCGCGCGGCGTGCGCTGCAGGAACCCGTGCTGCACGAGGAAGGGCTCGTAGACCTCTTCGAGCGTGTCGCCATCCTCGCCAACCGCTGCGGCAATGGTGCCTACGCCCACCGGCCCACCATCGAACTTCTCGATGATGGCGCGCAGGAGCCGCGTGTCCATCTCGTCGAGCCCGAACTCGTCCACGTCGAGCATCGCCAGCGCCTCGCGGGCAACGGCTTGGTTGATGTGGCCCTTGGCCTTCACCTGTGCGAAGTCGCGCACGCGACGCAGGAGACGGTTGGCCACTCGCGGCGTGCCACGCGCGCGGCGCGCGAGCTCCTTGGCGCCGTCGGCATCGAGGCTTGCGCCGAGCACCGCGGTGGTGCGGTGCACGATCTCCTCGATCTCCTCCGGCGGATAGTAGTTGAGCCGCAGCTCGATCCCGAACCGCGCGCGCAACGGCGCCGTGAGCATTCCGAGCCGCGTCGTCGCGCCGATCAGCGTGAATCGCTCGATCGGCATCGTGATCGTTTGCGCCTTGGGTCCTTCGCTCAGCCGAATGTCAATCTTGGAGTCCTCCATCGCGGGATAGAGGAACTCGTCGATCACCGGCCGCAGGCGATGGATCTCGTCAATGAACAGGATGTCGCCGGCGCGGAGATTGGTGAGCGTGCCGACGAGATCGCCGGGCTTCTCCAGCGCGGGTCCGCTGGTGGTGTGGATGTTCACGCCCATCTCGCGTGCGATCAGCTCGGCCAGCGTGGTCTTGCCGAGCCCCGGCGGGCCGAACAGCAGCGTGTGGTCCAGCGGCTCGCCGCGCGCCGTGGCGGCGTCAATGTAGATGCGCAGCGCGTCCTTCACCTTGCCCTGGCCGATGAACTCCGCCAGGCGCTGCGGGCGCAGCGACAGCTCCACCACCGACTCGTCGGCGAGTGATTCGGGCGTCGTGATCTCGGCGCGGCTCATTCTGGAGAATCTACTTGGCGAGCGCGGCGAGTGACCGGCGGATCAGGTCGGCAGTGGTCTCGCCCTTCGGCGCTCCGTCGAGCGACGCGCGCACGGCGCGCTCCGCCTCGCTCGGCTGATAGCCCAGCGCCACGAGGGCTCGCACCGCGTCGGCCGAAGGTCCGCCACTCGGGATCGGCTTCCCGGTTGCACCGGCGTCGGCGGCGCCCTCGAGCTTGTCGCGCAGCTCGAGCACGAGTCGTTCGGCGAGTTTCTTGCCCACGCGCGGCACGCGCGTGAGCGTGGTGAGGTCGCCCTCGCGAATCGCCCGCACGAGGCGATCGCCGGTGAGTGTGCTCAAGAGGTTCATCGCCAGGGCCGGCCCCACGCCCGTGGTGCCCATCAGTCGCTGGAAGAGCTTGCGCTCCTCGGGCGAGCCGAAGCCATAGAGCGTCCACGCATCCTCGCGCACGACCATCGCCGTGTGCAGCGCCAGTTCGCCGCCCACGCGCGGCAGCGACTCCAGCACGCTGAGCGGCACCATCACCTCGTAGGTGACGCCGCCGGCGGTGCGCAGCTCGAGCCGATCGAGGCCGTGGGCGGCGAGCGTGCCCTCCAGTCGCGAGATCATCGGCGGCTCCGGCGGGCGGACGGCACAAGCGGCCCAATGCCGCGCGCGGCGGCCAGCGCGCGCTGCGTGCTAAGTCGCATCGCGCAGGTGAGTGCCGCGGCGACGGCGTCGGCCGCGTCGGCCGGCTGCGGTGGGGTTTTCAGTCGAAGCAGTTGCGCGACCATCAGTTGCACCTGGGTCTTGGTCGCAGCGCCCGTGCCGACGACCGCCTTCTTGATCTCTGCCGGAGGATACTCGTGGATTGCCACCTGCGCCTCCTCACCCGCGAGGAGGATGACGCCGCGCGCGTGACCCAGTACCAGCGTGGTGCGCACGTTCTTGGCGTAGAACGCCGACTCCACCGCCATCGCCGCCGGACGATGCCGGGCGATGACCTCGCGCACGCCCTCGGAGATGTCGTGTAGCCGTTTGGGGAGCGGCGCGTCGGCCTTGGTGCGAATCACGCCGCATTCCACGAGGGTGTGCGTCGTGCCCGCGCGCACCACTCCATAGCCCGTGACCGCGGTGCCGGGGTCAATGCCGAGGATCAGCACGACGCGCCGGCCGCATTGCTCACGCCGACATCTCCGACATATCAATGTCGAAGTTCGCGTCCACCTTCTGCACGTCGTCGAGATCCTCGAGCGTCTCAAGCAGCTTGAGCAACTGCGTCGCTGCCTCGCCCTCGACCTTCACGGTGCTCTTGGGGATCCAGGCGAGGTTGGCCTCGCTGGCCACGAGCCCAGCGGATTCGAGCGCCTGCTTCACGACGTGCAAGTCTGCCGGCGCCGTGGTGATGGTGAACTGGCCGTCCTCGGCGGCGAAATCCTCTGCGCCCGCCTCGAGCGCCTGCTCCATCACCGCGTCCTCGCTTCGGCCCTCGGCGGGGATGTAGATCTGGCCCTTCCGATCGAACATAAAGGCCACGGAGTTCACCGAACCCAGATTCCCGCCGCCGCGCGACAGCTTGGCGCGCACCTCGGCCACCGTCCGCGTCGGATTGTCAGTGAGCGCCTGAATCATCAGGGCCACACCGCCCGGACCGTAGGCCTCGTACACGACTTCAGAGTAGTCCACGCCTTCGAGCTCGCCGGTACCCTTCTTGATGGCGCGCTCGATGTTCTCCTTGGGGCAGGACTGCGCCTTGGCGT